>JAZMZK010000013.1:0-9462 GCA_045585955.1 Victivallaceae bacterium | reverse complement strand
CGTCCAAATTTTTGGGGTCACATCAAACCTTACCGGGAAGCAGCAGCCTTTTTTTTGCCACTCAAAATAGAGTGGAATTTTTTTTATATTGCCGGCTGTATAGCTTGTTGAAAAATCCGGTAAAAAAATGTTATACTGTTTGCTATTTAATTGAACGGATGATATATTAATGGAATGCTTTGGACAGCATTATCGGGATGAATTAAATTTATAAATCTTTACATTGCATGTACATTGGCGCTTTTTTCCATGACTGACTTATATTAAAACAGGCAGGGCAGTGCTGTTTTGCATTAGTGGGGGATGATGAAAAATTGTATTAAAAATTTATTTGATTCTTTTACGGCAGAACGCAAAAATATATACAAAGGACTATTGCTGTTTTTGGTATGTTTTCTTGTGGTGGTCTTCGATTTTTCCTGTTGGTACTCTGATGGGTCTTTTGCACTGTTCAACTTGATCGACTATCTGTACAGATTTGCTTACGCTTTTGCATTTACGCTCATTTTATTTTTGTTTTGCTGTTTGGGGATCAAACCGGTGAAATGGATCATTTTCGGCTATCTGATATTCAATTTATTTACAGCTATGGTATTGTTCTGGAGCCAGAGAAAATTTGCGATGCTG
This sequence comes from Victivallaceae bacterium, assembly GCA_045585955.1. GTDB lineage: Bacteria > Verrucomicrobiota > Lentisphaeria > Victivallales > Victivallaceae > SIG78. Next base: position 8,835 of record JAZMZK010000013.1, on the reverse strand, counting down.
TTGGATGCGGATGTATTGCTGGTATTGGGTATGACCAATACCCAGGAATGTAAAGGTTTTATTGATGTTTATTTAGACTCTTTTACGGTATTTACGCTGATTGGTTTTACTTTAAGCGTCTGTGGTATAACCAGGACTTTCTGCATTTTTAATGCGGCTTTCAGCCTGACACGAATGGTGATCGCTCTGTTGCTTATAGCAGGTATATCGGGGTTGTATTGTTCTTCCAAATTTGCTCAAGGCAGTGCTGTATGGCATTTTTATAGTGATTTATTAAGTAAAGCCGATGATTACGCAGCGCTTAAAGACTTGCGGGATAACCCCATTCTGCCAGCTGATATCCGGCACCGTTTTGACGGCAAAGATTTGCCGGAAAAATGTATAGGCGTCATCGTTATCGGCGAGTCGGCATCCAGAAACTATTTGTCGCTTTACGGCTATTCCCGAAAGACCACTCCCTATTTTGATGCGGTAAAAGATTCATTATATGTTTTTGATAACTGTCAGTCGGTAACTAACGGAACCAGTGAGGCTCTCCGCTACATAACAACGCAAAAAAAATTTGAAAAAAACTCAAAAGAACTTTGTACCTTTGTTGATGTATACAAAGCTGCCGGTTGGCGGGTCGTCTATTTGTCTACTCCGCCGCGGTATGGGCTGTGGGAAACAGGCGAAACACTTTTGTTTGAAAATGCTGATGCAAAATTTTATCTGCCGGAATTTTCCACGGCAGCAGTTCCCAACGACCATGAATTGCTGCCGGTATTTGAAAAAGAACTCGCCCAGTGTTCCAAGCCCACACTGTTCATCTTTCATTTAGACGGCAGTCATGTTCCATGCAAAGGCAAATATCCGGAAAACTTTGGTCCTTTTAACGATCTTTTTGATCATGCCAACTCCAAATTTTCCAAAGATATACAGATCAGAATCAACGAATACACAAATTCTCTGGCGTGGACAGATATTTTTCTGGGCAGGATCATGGATAAATTGTCAGCTCTCAAACAGCCGTCATTTTTCCTGTATGTGTCAGACCATGGCGAGTCTATAAGCTCTGATACATTGCGGCGCATGGATGATATGGATATGTTTCGGGTGCCGCTGGTAATGTGGTTTTCGCCGGAATATAAAGCCTTGTTGAAGGATAGATTGCAGTTTTTGAAAGGCAACCTTTCTGCTCCGATAGAAATTGACCGGTTATTCTGCAACTTCCTTTATATGGGTACGATCACATACGATGATTTCCCCAATGAGGATTGTCTGTTCTCAAAAGAGTTTCAGGTTCAACCGTTTCATTTCAATCAGACCCCGGCAAAGAAATAATCGAAACGCTTCCCGGAAGCATCCGGGGAGGTACTTGCAGAGAGTTTTTCCCTGCACTGATTTCTGCTGACAACAAACCGCTCATATTGTGACAGGTGCGCAATATGGACAGTTTCTTTTTGCCGGGGTTGTGGATAAAACATACCGCATTGGCGTACCGGCACTTCCGTTGCGGTATAACAGATAACAAAAACGGCTGCTGCAAAAACTCAAAAATAATTTTTGAAGTGCACCCCAAAAGTTGGACACAACTTTTGGGGTGCACTTCATTTTGCAACAGCCATTTTTTTATCCTTTCCGCCGTCAAGAACTGCTTGATGGATCGGCGGCAAGGATTATTTTTTGATTTTTCCGTCGGTACCGGTCAGAACCATTTTCAGAATGTTTTCCTGACGGCGGCCTTCCCACGGGGTGGTGTTGTTCAAGCTGGTCATGGCTTCCTGCACAAAGTCTTTGTCGGAGTCTGATATATGCACATCCACGGCAAAGACCATACCGGCTGTTACCCGCTGTTTTATGCCCAGAACTTTCCACGGTATGCGAGCTTCCAAGACATAACCATCTTCAGTAATGCTGGAACCCACATCAATACCGCTGTAATCCAGATCGGGGGGGAATGCGGCAGTTGCATCCGCTTCCATATCCGCCAGCGGGTCGCCGGAGCTTTCCACCGTGCCGGGAGTAAAGCCCAAAATGCGCCAGTTGCCGAGGCGGGGGCCCTTGGCGTTATCTTTATAGACCGGAGCAAAGTCCAGCTCCACATGGTCAGATACAAAGATACCCTTGTCGCTGGCAGTTTTGATAACTTCGTCAATAACTTCCACGAGCAAATACAAATAGTTTTCGTCAAAACTCAAGCGCACGGTTCCGGAGAGATCGTCTTCGCCTTTCCATTGATGAGCACCCCATACAATATGGCTTTTATCCAGGGTTATAGCTGCCGGAACCAGTTCCCAATCTGCCGGATCACCGTCGATCACCGGCGGGGGATCGGGCTTTTGCGGGCAGATGATCACCGGTTTGGCTTTAGCGGGAGCCGCCAGCATATCAACAGAGGTAAAAAGCAGTGCTGCGGGCAGGGCTGAAAGTAAAAATAATTTGTTGATTTTCATTCGGTCACCAATACCAGATTATCTACATAAACTTCACGCTTCATGCGGGGGGGCAGCACATTTTCCAATTTGAGCGTGTTCATGCCTTCTTTCACCAGCTTGGTTACATCAAGCTTGAAGTTGAAGGGATTCCGGTCGGGCAGGCTTACCGGGCAGTAGCCGCTGTCTTCGCTGATGCCGTAACAGGCGTTGCTGTAATAAACTACATAACCGTTGTTGCGGGTAAAGATCATTTCGCCGCCGCTGGCGGTTTTGCTGCGGTTCATGGGCTTGACCAGTTCGGCAGCCCGGCAGACTTTGCCGTTGACCGAAACTTTGAGCATGGCTGTATAACCGGCAACCGGGTTGAGCTGATTGCAGCGGGCAGAGAATTCCAGAAAAACTTTTTTGCCTTTGGCTGCGGCGGGCAGCTCAAAGCTCAGACTTTCCGGCTTGGCACTGGCAAGATTGATCCGCTTGCAGGCAACCAGGGGGGTGATGTTTTCGCCGGAGCGGTTGGCATCCACATTCTCCGGATAGAGCTTGCTGGTACGCACGCCTTTGCTGTCGGTCACTTCCACAGCATAACTGCCGAAATAGGGTACCTTGATGGTTTTGCTGAAAGCATTGCCCTTGATCGCTTCGTTGAGCACAGTACCGGTAACGCTGTGGCGGACTTTGATATTTTTAAGATCATTGCCCTTGACTTCGATCTTCAAATCAGTGGTACCGCCCTGCACATAGACATCGTCGTAAAACTGAAAGCCTTCCTGCTTGTAGTAGCAAAGATAAAAGCTTATATCACGCATGTCGCCGGGGGATTTGATAACATGTTCAAAGGTTGTCCAACCGTACTCTTCCCGGGGCAGGGAAATGCTGGGCAGATATGGGCGTTTACCATTGAGCATGTAAGCTTGCCATGCCATAGAGGCGGGTTTTTTATCCAGATCGCAGCCCTCATTTTTAGCGGAAAAACGCACATACACCGGATCGCCGGCTTTGATGTGTCTGGCAGATAAACTCTGATAAAGATTGGGGCTTTTCGCCGGATCGCCGGTAATCTTGGCAACTTTGCCGTTGTTGCGGGCTGCATCGGTTATAAATTCGGCATTGCCGCCGAGATTCCGCCAAAGCAGCGGATTGGCTTCTTCAAAAGAGCCGTTTTTTACCATGTTGGCTGCGGGCAGAGCCGGTTCACTGGCTACATTTATTTCCACAGCCGTTGCCGAAAAGGTCAATGCCGCTGCAACTGCTGCAAATGCAAATTTATACATAGTTTACCTCTCAATTATTTTTTGACGATCGCACAGGATTCGTTTTCTGCCAATACTACCTTGTAGTAGGTTTTGCTGTTTTTGACCACTTTTTCAGCCGGGCGTTTCACTTCTTTGCCGTTGGCATCGAAGAAATGCAGTTCGGCTTTTTCGTTGCCGCCAAAGCTGTAATAGCCGGAGCGGTTGGTCAGGATTCGTTCTTTGCCGATAATATACCCTTCATGCAGTTCCACCGGAGTTATGGGGTACATATACTGCGCCAGTGTGGGGTGGGTGAAGGGTTCCACCTGCTGGTGATAGTAGTAATACAAACTGCCGTAGTCCAGATGGCGCACCTGATTGCGGTAGCAATCCACTTCGCTGCGTTCGGTCAAATGGTCGCCCAGCCCGATGGGGGTGAACAAATGAGTGTTGTGCAAGTTGGCAATACCGCCGGTTTCCATAAAGGCGGTGTATTTATTTTTGATAAAGAGTTCGGTCATGGTGCGGGTGTGACCGCCGCCGCCGTTGGCGACCAGAAAGAGCTTGTTTTTGGCAAAGTTTTCCACCATGCGTTTACGCCAGGGCAGAGTCATCAAGGCAATGGAACTCTTGCGTTTGGTGATCTTGTGGGTGCGGGGGTGGATGTCGCCGGAAACGCCGTCCCACGGTTCGCCAAAGTGGTATTTGCTGGCACTTTGCGGGAACTCATCCCAGAAGATACCATCCACGCCGAATTCGGTACGCAAGCGTTCCAGACGACCTTCCTGCATCTGGCTCCACTTGCTGCCTTCCACGGTAAAGAACAAAGGCAGATTGGGGTTGCGGTAGTCGGCTTGTTCGCCATTGGGCTTGAGGGTTTTGGCATCATCAAAACCGCTGTCCATGTGGCTTTTTACATCAATATAGCTGTGATAGTAGTGCAATACCATAATATCCGGCTTGGCGGCACGGACTTTTTGGTAAAATTCTTTGTGGATATCCGGTTTGGCAGTCTTTACCCATGCCGAGCCGTGGCTCAATTCGCCATTCTGTTTGACGGCACCGGCGGAAGCCATGCCCGCAGATTTGTTGTTGAGCCATTCGCGGATGGTTTCCACGCTGTCGTGTTTGCCGATACGGTCAATGCCGGGGGTAAAAGTCCGGACATTGGGCGGGTTGGGCGAAAGAAATGCAAAACCACGGGCAAGTTCGTAATTCACCCCCAGAAAACGCCGCATGGCATTTACCTGACTGTAATAATCGCTCTTGGCGGAGGGGAAAATGGCAAAGCTCATTTCCTGCGTTACGCCGGGTTTGATGATCAGATTATCGTCGCCGATACCGTACAAGCCTTTGGCGGCAAAAGCCCGGAAATGCACCCGGAATACATCGTTGAGTGCCAGCAAACCCACCGAGCCACCGGCCGGGGGCATCATGATCGCCGTGCAGTTGATGCTGCTGGAGCCGTTGCCCCGGCGGCCGTAGATACGGTAGCCGCAGAGCCGGTACTCTTTGAGCTTGGTCTTATACTGGCAATATTGCCGGTACATAAAGGGCAAGTCTTCTTTGCCAATATTGGTGATACGGTCGGTGACCACCACAGCTTCGGCAACATTTTTGATGGTTCGCTCGAGCTTGAAATCTTTACCGGCAGCAGTGAGTTTGTTGCCGGTAACTTTGAAGCTGGTAAAACCTTCGGCCTTGTCAGCTTTGAGCTTTGCCCAGCCGGGCTGGAGCGAAAAATCAGCATTGACTACATAGCTGCTTTTGCCCAGTTTGACCTCCACGGCACCGCCGGGAGTGATTTTGCTTTGGATCTTCAAAGGTTTCACCGCTTCGGGAGCGATGTAAGGCAAATCAGCAGCCGACAAAACAGTTGCCGAAACTGCCGCCATCAGAGAAAGTTTGAGAATACTTTTCATTTTTTTTCAAGAGTTTGTATAAATAAAATTATTGCAAATCCATCCATGGTATAGCTTTAGCCCACTTGCCGCCGTCAACAGTTTTGGTGGGCAGCACCAGACTTACCACATGCCCGCCCCAAGCAAGCATATTGAGCGTGTTTTCATGGTTGGGCATCGGCGGAATTCCTGTTTCAGTCTTCTGCCACGAAAGCCCGTAATCCAAGTAGAGTTTATTGTTGGGGTTGCAGCTGTTATGGTTGTGTTGATGTTCTTTTTTGTCGGCAGTTGCCCCCCAAATACTGGCAACTGAAGCCTGTCCCAGATAAATTCCCTGATAACTGGACAAGCCAACTTTCCGGTTGCCTTTGGAGTCGGTGTTGATATTGACATTATCCGACGGACAACGCCAGAAAACCTCCATATAGCGTTCTTTATTTGCCGCCCCGGATTCACCGGAAACATGTTCTTCGCCAAAATATTGACCCATAGTACCAGAGTCAAGAGCACTTACGCCCTGACTTGCGACGATGTTGCCGTAAGTCGTTTCATCGACTTTTGTGACATTGGTCACAGGACGCCAGCCTTCGTTGTCATCGGCATACATGATAACTGCTTGACCGATCTGCTTGAGTTTGCCAATGCAGTTGCTGATTCTGGCACGCTCCCGGGCTGCTGAAAGTGCGTGCAAAAGCATTGATGCCAAGATGGCAATGATGGCGATCACTACCAGCAATTCAATGAGAGTAAAATGAGGTGACGACGCATAATATCTATTATGTGAAGTGGTAATATATTTTTAACACATTGAAAACAAACAAATTAAATACAAAACAATAAAAAAAGAAAGGGTTGTTTTTATGAAGAAAAACTGCTTTTCAAGCTCAAGGACTTCACATAATAGATATTATGCGAAGCAATCTGCAAATTTTTCCAGTTATTTGCATATGCACTCTTAATAATATACAATATTTTACAGCGATTGTCAAGGGATAAGGTAAATAAAGAAAGCGGTTTATACTATTTTTGTGAAGATTTATCCCGGAAAATCCTTAAATCATCTTATAAAAAAGAGAATTGCCTGATATTGTTCAAGCAATTCTCTGGGTTTTTATAATCTGTCAGCAGCCGCAAGCTGTTATTTTCAGATAGCGAAATGATTTGCCATTGGCTGAAAGCTTGCCTTTGCGGTCAGAAACTGCAAATTTACCAAATTTTTCAGCAATCGAAGGGCAGATCGTACTGATCGAGTTTGCACTCTTTCTTGAGCTGGATCATGACCTTCTGCAACGCTTCGTTCACGGGTACACCCTTTACGCTGCGTTCCTGATAGGCAATGTATTCTTTTTCGCCGGCAGTGTAAATGCGGTCACAGCCCGGAGCCTTGCGGCTGGCACGCAGATCACGCAGGATGTCGCCGGTGGTCTTTTTGAAGTCTGCCGCATCGCAAAACGCTTCCACATTGATCGCAATAAAGAAGTGACCCAGGTGATAGGGCTGCTTTTTGCCTTCCGGCGAGAAGCCCAGCAGACCTTTGAGGAAGCTGCCCTGCTGCAAGGCGGCACTCAAAATTTCCACCACCGTAGCATAACCGTAACCCTTGAACCCGGCAGTTTCTTCGCCCAGACCGCCAAGGGGAGTCAATGCCGCAGTACCTTTGACCAGGTCGATCAGGATCTGTTCAGTATCGGTACGGGTGTTGCCTTCGCTGTCGATCACCCAGCCGGGAGGCAGTTCTTTGCCTTCACGGGCGTAAACTTCGATCTTGCCCCGCTGGCTGACACTGGTGGCACAGTCCAGGAAGAAGGGGAATTCTTCATCGGTGGGAATGGCAAAAGTCAGCGGGTTGGTGCCCAGCATGTTTTCCACGCCGAATGTGGGGGCAATGGAGGGGCGGGCGTTGGTGCCGCAAATACCGATCATGTTCTTTTTGACCGCCATCAGGGGGTAGTATCCGGCAATGCCGAAGTGGGTGCTGTTACGCACAACTGTCATACCCAGACCGAACTTTTCCGCAGCATCCATGGCGTAATCCATAGCGGCTTTGGCTGCCACCATACCCATACCGTCGTGGGCATCGATAACTGCTGTGGCGGGACCTTTGCGGACCCATTCAACTTCAGTGACCGGCTTCTGGATGCCGTCACGGATGCGGTCGATGTAAATGGGCTTGAGCCGTCCGATACCGTGGGAGTCGATACCCAGCTTGTCGGCAGTGATCAGCACATTGGCACAGAGTTTGGCATCTTCGGCAGGAACGCCGGAGGCGATGAAGACATCACGCATGAAACTTTCGAGAGTTTCAAAGTCAATGTAATAAATTTTTTCTGACATAAGAAAGATCCTTATATTGGTTGTTGGTTGTATTTACTTTATTTAAAGTATAACTCAATGGTCAAAAATCAAATTTTTCCAACTTGTATTGGGGCTTTTTTGCCGGTTTTTAATGCTTGTTTAGTAAAATGTTTAGTAAAATATATACCACAAGTTTAACTTTGTCAAACTGTTTTGTAAAAATTTAATTTTTTTCTTGAAAAAAGCTATTATAGGGTTATATTTAGAGTGATTTATTCCGGAAGTGAACGATTAGAAAAGAGAGTATTATAAATGGATTTATTGGAAATATCGCAGGCGATCCGCAACTTGCGGCTCCAGCAGAATCTTACTGTGGAAATGCTGGCTAAAAAGAGCGGTTTTTCCAAAGGGTTCATCTCGCAGGTGGAAAACTTCCGGATCACCCCTTCTTTGAAGGCACTCAACGCTATAAGTGCGGCATTGGGTGTGCCGCTGGCGGCTATTTTGAGCAAGGATCCCCAAATACCGGAGTACACAGTTGGTTCGGTGGATTCCGGCGAAGAGATTTTCCGCAACGACAACGAGCGTTACGGAATGCGGTATCTGGCATTGGCTTACGAACAAGTGGGCAGATTGCTGGAGCCATTCATTATTGAGTACCGCAAATGCAGCGAAGAGCGGCCGCTTCTGATGCACGATACCGAAGAATTTTATGTGTTGCTTACCGGCAGTGTGGAGTTTTATATTGAAGGCAAAGCCGCTCCGGAACTGCTGAAAGCCGGGCAAACCATCTATTTAAGAGCCAATCTCCCCCACCGGGTAAAGCTGGCACCGGGCTGTGACTTTGCCAGAGCACTGGTAACTTATTCCCAGAAAAAATAAACACTGAACCCAGCATCGGTTGATAAACAGAGCAGATGTTGAAGCAATTTTTTCAAAAATTAAAGGGGGTGTTGCAAAACCTCATAAAAGGTTGCAAAGCCCCTGTTT
>JAZMZK010000012.1:0-6099 GCA_045585955.1 Victivallaceae bacterium | reverse complement strand
TAAAATCTTTTCAAAACTTAAAGGGCATTTATCTATTTGTGTAACAAATAGATAAATGCCAATAAAAGGTTTGGAAAAGGGTGATGGGGTTTGGGGAAGAGGGAAAGAACCTTTCCTCAAAAAGGTTTTTCCCTCTTCCCCAAGGCTCCCATATCAACCTTTATCGGGAACAAAGCATAAAATAAAAATCGCCCGGCGTTTTTTTCCACCGGGCGAACTGTTGATTTACTCTATTTATCAGAGTGCTGAACTGCTTTTTTTTCAGCGCCCAGCAGCTTGCAAAGCGGCTTTGATCTCCGCTTTCACAGCCGGAATATCCACGCCTTCAGGGTAAGCCATATCATCTGTATATATATGCACCTCGTAAGGTTTGACAGTTTCAACAACTTTGCCGTTCACGACCTTGACTTGGCGTTTTTCGCCCAGCACTTTAACGCTTTGGGCTGATTTATCCGGCCAGGTTATGGCAACCTTGAGATTGGTGCGTTTGGTGTTGGTAACAAATACAAAATTCTTACCTTTATATTTCCGGGCAGTCACCCGCAGCGATACCGGATCGGCAGGTTCGGCAGCAACCTTGATCGTTTGAGCAGTCAGCACCGGAGCAAGATTATTCAACTCCGGCATAATGACTTTAAGCCAACCCAAGTGCATTTCAGGCGAAGCATAGATACCCGAATTGGGGTGCCGCTGGAAATATTTTACATCGCTCTGGCCGACTTTGAACGGGAATATACCGGTAGCTCCGGCGGCAATAGATCCCCACACCGTACAGCGGGTTTCCACAAAAGTCATGCTGCGGTGGTTGTTGGGCCCTTTGGCATAGCAATCGCGGTCAAAGGCCTGCGGGCAGTACCAGACACCCTCATTGCCCACCCCTCGCACAATGGTCGCCACAGCCGACGAAGTTACTGCCAGCTCGTGGCTGAAAACATCCTGTTTATCCGGGCTGGGGTACATATCCAATATATGTATATCGCAATGGCCTTTTTTATTTACGCAGCCGCCGGAACTGTTGTCCAGCCCCAGAACGGGGTGATTGGGGTCGATTTTACGCAAAAATTCATACTGCCGTTTAAGTTCAGCAGCCATTTCCGCACCACGGGGTTCGTCGTAAAGATACCAGCCGAAAAATGCGGGGTGTTCTTTTACGGCATCCACCAGTTTTTTGATTTTTTCGTAACTGGCATTGGAAAGAGTTTTCACTTCTTTGCCGTTTTCCAGAAAACCGAAGAATGTACCACGCATTTTGTGCCGGGGGGTAAATGCCGCCATCAGCCCCAGCGAGTGCAGTTTATCCAGCGTGGCAATAATTTTATCGATATCGCTGAAATGCAGCATGTAAAATTGCACCAGATTGCACCCGGCTGCTTTTTGAGCTTTCAGGTCGCCGGGGCCGCCGATAAATCCGCGGATAAAGACTCTTTTGCCGTTGATCGTTACATAACGCTGGTTATCCAAAGTTATAACATTGCCCCTGGCGGGAGCTATGACATTGAAAGGTACAGAAAGTTTACCGTCTGCTTTACCTGCTCCGGTAATGGCACACTCCACAGTGTAACTGCCGGGAGCCCACTTACCGGCAGCAAAAGTGACCTTTTCAACTGTATGGGGAGATTTAACAGTTTTTTGAGCAATGGTTTTATCTTTTTGCATAACTTTGACCAGCAGAGAAGCATTTTTCAATGCCGCAGCATTGGCAAGACTGCGAACCGACAATACCAATTCCGGCTTGGGCAATGCCAGATAAATATTGTTGCGGTAACAAGGCTGCAGCATATCAAGAGCCAGAGTTGCAGCACTGAAGTTGACCATTTTTTCATTTAATGCCACGATTTTACCGCTGTCATCCAGCACCACTGTCTGCAATTTATAATCACCGGAGCCCGGCAGCGTTACAGGTATGGAAAGAGCCTGTTCGCCGGACTGGGGCAGCACTTTTTCTACAGCATTGAATGAAACGACCTTTTTATCTTTGTTCCAGAGTGAAGCCTTGACTGAATAACGCTTGCCCTGCTTGCCCACCAGAGTACCGTTCACAGCAGGACGAACCACGCCATCGGTCAACTTCAATGTAAGTGCTGGAGCCTGAAAATCAGCCTGATAGCAGGAGAAATCCACCGGAATATTCACGAGATACCCGAATTTATCGTTATCAGCAAACTGCTTGCTGGGACTCCAGATACTCAAGTGGTACTCCTTGGTTTTGGGGTTGTGATCCTCGCGGGCAACATTGAACCGCCAGGTGTTGGCATTGGCAGCCGGACTCATTGCGTAGTAAGGAATAAAGACTTCAGCAGTAAAGCCTTTTTTATTTTGTTTGACCTTGACCTGCCAGGGCAAATTCCAGGTGGTAGCGGCAATACCGCCCTTGCTGGCACTCTCGAACCGGCAGCCGGTAACATTGAAAACGAACTGCTTGTGTTCGCGGATGTTTTTATCCGGCGAAGGCTCGGCAACCGGAGTTATAAATATTTCAATACAATCGTTGTTCCATAAAGCAAAGTCATGTTCGTGCATAGCTGTATGAATATCTTTATCAACAGCATCAACTGCAAAGTACAATCCCCGTTCGCCAGCCAACACCTTGAAACGGGTCGCCTGACTGGCGGGCTTGCCATTCAATGGATTTGTAAAATTGCCCTGCCACGGAGTGTTGCTCCATGCTTTTTCAACAATATTGCCATCCAGCGTGATCGGGGCGGTAACTTTTACAGCATCGACCCGGGCGGGAGCTGCCCACAAAACACTCGCAGAAGCTAATACAGCACTCAAAACAGAAAAGGATTTCTTCATAATCATTCGTGATCTCCGGTTAAAATTTTAAGATAATTTTCTGCAATTTCGCCGGCACTCAATGCTTTATCATACACAGCAATATTGTCGTAAGCGGCAGTAGCCGGATTGGCAAAACCTCCGCGGTAAGAGCCGAAGATAAGATTTTTCTGGGTGCCCGGTATGATCTCCATAGCTCCGTGTGCGATTTGCACACCATCCATATAAAGAGTGGCTGTTTTGCCGGTGTAAACTATAGCCAACCGCACCCAGCGGTCAGTTGGAATACGCACCGTGGCGCTGCTGGCAGAAACATGCTGCATATTCTTTTTGCCGTCGCCGGTACGGAACTGCAACGATCCGTAAAAGATAAAGACCCGGAAGCCGGGGCCCCGCTCGCCATTGGCAGCTTCCACCAAAGTTTTGAATTTCCGGAAATTTTTATTTTTGATGTCAGAATCCATCTTGTAATCAAAGACGATGGAAAATGGCTTATCCGGTTTGGGGGCAAATTTTGGTATGACCAATGCACCGTTTTTGTTCCGGTCAGTATTCTGCCAGCCGCCGCCGATGTAAAGAGCATTGCCACCGCTTCTGCCGGGCACGATCCGGGCGTTTTTGCCCAAATTGACGATCTTGCCATCCGGCCCGATGCAGGCTTTGACTTTATCCTTTTCCACTTTTTCAAAATTCCATGCTCCAATTGGCTTTTCTCCGGCGACTGACGCCCCTGCCAGAAAAGCCAACAACCCAACAGCAATGAATTTTTTCATACAAACTCCTGTAATAAAAAAAATTGGTTATGAATTGTTGCAATATAATGTAAATATAACATTTTTTCAAGAATTAATCGCCAATATTGTCTGAAAAAACGATAAAAAACTGCAAACAGCGATTTTGCCATAAAATCTTAAAAGCATCGCCAGCATGCAATACCATATTTTAAAAGTCTATAAAAAAAAGATTGAAAAAGCACCATTGCAATTAACAAAGTGGATTTTCAAAGATTTTTAAGACCTTTTTAAATTACCTCCGTATATAATATATATGTATACGGATAAAACCTCTCCCCCCAAAAAAAACAGCGACAGTTTGCAAACCGTCAGCAGCCGAAGAAAAAAACATTGCTTTTCTGCTGGTGTGCTGTATCTTTATTGATGATTTATCTGTACATAAACCAATGAACATACCGCTTCCATAAACTTTTTTGGGCAAATCTGCGTTCAAGTCAGTTCAAAAAAAGCTGTTTTCACCCAAAATATAGTTTTTATATAAAATTTCAGCTAAAAATGCAGAAAAAAATTTGCTTTTTCAACTCTTTGGTATATATTAGTAACATGCACCAAGCAGTGCAGTGTTGATTTGGTAAGCCGACGTGGCGGAATTGGCAGACGCGCACGGTTCAGGTCCGTGTTCCGCGAGGAATGTGAGTTCGACTCTCACCGTCGGTACCATTAAAAATTGGGTGTCATAAACACTCGTAGGTTTTGATCTATTGCGGGTATGGCATAACGGCTGTGCACCAGCCTTCCAAGCTGGATATACGGGTTCGACTCCCGTTACCCGCTCCAGTTGCCAAAACCCGATAGAAAAATTATATATGTGGCTGGATTCCCGAGCGGTCAAAGGGGGCAGACTGTAAATCTGCTAGCGATGCTTTCGATGGTTCGAATCCATCTCCAGCCACCATCTTTCAATACTCAACGACAGCAATAATTTGTTGTCGTTTTTTTTATTTGCATATTCCCGGTAAAATACAACTTTGTGCCGTACGCCCCCCCAAAAAAACGACAATTATTCAACACTTGCAGAGTTGATAGAATATTGTTCTATAAATTTGCAAATCAATAAAATACAGTTTATATTAGTTGCGGTATACAATTTTCTATTCATTTGAAAACTACATCCTGTTAAATGAATTGCCAAATCAGGGAGGCAGCAAACTATGAATGAAGCAACGCAACAACTTTTTGAGTTGATTTCCACCAAGCCGGAAAACGATAATATCAGTGCATTTGACCGGGTAAAAGCCCTGATTGATTCAGGAGCTGATATCAATGCCCGCGATGAGGAAGGTTTTAATGTACTGCAAAAAGCTCTTTGGGTAGAAGCGCCGGATTTATCCATGATCAGCTCTATTATTTCTGAAGCAGGTTATGTAAATCAAAGTGCGTGGTATGTTGATGCTTGTTTGCGTAACGGCTTCAAGTGTTCCCGGGAAGAATTGACTCAATTATTGAGTGTTTATTGTTGGGATATGTATGAACTTGAAGAAGGGGACCCGCAACTGATTTGCACTCTGCTTGAAATGGGAGCGGATTGGAATTGTAAAAATCCTGAATACCCTGATGCACTGTTGCTGAAGACCATCGCATGTTACAATATAGAAAGAATTTTTACTTATGATAAGGAAGTTCCCGACTTGCGTTACAAGATGCTTTGTGCATACCGTAACGCTGGCGGAGATCTTAATATCCGGGATAAAGCTGGACGCCATATCTGGGAATATGACCTGAATTTGACAGCTTTGACATTCTTCTTTGAGTATGGCGTGGATGTGCCTGCTGATGCGGTTAAAAATTCTTTGACAAGTGCAATAGATTTTTGCAGCGACTCAATAATTTCAAAACACATTTTGGAAATAGATATTTATAATTTCGGCGGCCTCCGGACTTTTCCCAATGAAAAATCCCGATATGAAACTGTTATGGGTTTTCTGGTGAAAAACGCTGAAAAATATCCTTTTATATTTGAACTTCTCGCTCAAATCCTCCCCGGATTTATCTACGATGATACGAGGAGCGAAGTCGAACCTGATTTTTACCAACCAGCTGAAATTTATTTGCAGACAGTTAAAGAAAAATATGGCGATTTGTGCAAAGTGATAGATGGGCTTATTCTTTCTTTGCAAAAAAATGAGTTCCAAGATTTGGGTGAATTTTTCAAGTTTGCCTTGCCGGAATATCCGGAAATTGCAAATTATTTTCCATGGGAAAAACTGAACGCTGATGCCTGGGTTATGCTTCTCGACAAAAATCCGCAATTTGCCGAAAAATTCGGTAAGCAAAATAAAATCAGCGAGGATGAATGGGAAGAATTACTGTGGGATTTTCCGGAATTGGCTAAATACAGAAAATAACTTATTTTATACCCCACGCTGAATAATAAGCAACAAAGAGGGGGTTGCAAAACTGTTTTGTGGGGAAGAAACCTTTTTGAAAAAAGGTTCTCTTCCCCACACCCCATTTTCCAAAAACTTTCACCGGAATTGCTTTTATTACAAGTAATAAAAGCAATTCCAATTTATTTTATATAAAAGAGATA
>JAZMZK010000011.1:0-22880 GCA_045585955.1 Victivallaceae bacterium | reverse complement strand
GGGCAGCATCAGATGTGGGCTACGCAGTTTTACGGCTACCGCCCCCCCCGCCAGCTTTTGAGCAGCGGCGGTCTGGGTTCCATGGGGTTCGGTTTGCCGGCGGCCATGGGGGCCAAGGTGGCACGTCCGGAAGCTACGGTTATCAATATCGACGGCGACGGCAGTTTCCAGATGAATATTCAGGAACTTGGTACATTGTATGTGGAAGATATCGGCGTAAAGATGATCATTCTCAACAATCAGCATTTGGGCATGGTTGCCCAGTGGGAAGACCGGTTTTACAACAGCCGCCGGGGTAATACCATTTTGGGTTCCCCCAAAGATAAAACCTATTACCCGGACTTTGTGACCATTGCCAAAGGTTACGGAGTGCCCGGCAGAACCGTTACCCGCCGGGAAGATGTGGCTGATGCTATCAAAGAGATGCTTGCCGCACCGGGTGCATTCCTGCTGGATATCCACACCGGCTACGACGAACATGTTCTGCCCATGATCCCGCCGGGCAAGACTTACAAAGATATAATCACTTCGCCCTGGCACCAGACCAAGCCCTGCGAGCAGTGCAAACTGCCCCATCGCTTCTGTGCGTTAGGCGACGGCGATTGCCCGGAGTGCAAATAAGTAAATCCAACGCATCCGCAGGGTAAAATCTGCGGATGTTTTTATGACCAAGAGATTTCTAATATGATTTACCCGGGACCGCTCAAGCGGGAACAACGGCTCAAAACCCAGAAAAATTACTGCCGTTTCAATCTGGTCAACGGTGCTTCTTACATGTGCCTTGGCGAAACGATCATTGTGTTGTTTGCCATCAAACTCAATGCTCCCAACGGCATGGTGGCGGCGTTGAGTGCCTGTATATACTTTGCATTTATCATGCTGCCGGTGGGCAGATATGTGGCAGGCAAGGTCGGTGCCGCCCGATCGCAGGCTGTGTTCTGGACCATCCGCAACTTTGTTGCTATTGGAGTGGCGGCAAGTGCCCTTACGGCTTATTTCGGATACCCGATACTGGCGTTGGTGCAGATCTTTGTGGGTGCTTGCCTCTTCTACGGCTTGCGTGCAGCCGGGGTGGTGATGGCTCAACCTTTTATCGGCGATATGGCAACCGAACAGGAGCGACCGAAACTTTTAGGCGACAGCGCTGCGCTGTTTTACGCCGGGAGTGTCTTTTCGCTCTTGATGATCTGGGCTATTTTGAGTTGGAATGAAAGTCTGCCAGTGATTACCTGTATAATCATCTGGGGAGCCTTGCTGGGTTGGTCAAGCACCTACTTTATCCGGCAGATGGATGAATCTCCTGCCATGGTCAAAGCCGCCCGCCGCCCCTTGATGAACGAATTCAAAAAGGTGTGGCAGATCAGAGAAATAAGAATATTGCTCCCTGCAATGTTTACCGTTACGCTTTCGCTGATCATGCTGGGGGCGGTTTCCATGCTTTGTGTAAAACGGGGATTGGGGGTAAGTGACCGGTCTGCACTCTATTTTTCGCTGATACAGTTTTTATCTTGCAGCGGAATATCGTTTTGTTCAAGCAAAGTTTTACAGAAGTTCGGCGCCAGAAACACCCTCTTTTTGAGCTTTGGCGGCATGCTTTTTGTGGGCGTGCTGTGGCTGGTTGCTCCGCTTGAAATGAACTATATTTATGTTACATTGATCTTTATCCTTGCGGGAGGAGCGCATGTGACAAGCATGAATGCCACCACCGCATACTATTTGCAGGTAACTCCGGAGCCGCTGCGGGTGGCAGCCTCCATGCTCACATCGGTAGTTACCAGTGTGCTGGCGGGAGTGGCGGGCATGCTGTTATCGTCGACTGCTTTCAAGATCATTGATGGCAGATTGGTCGATTGGGTGCCCATGAACCGGTTCAAAGTCTATTTTGCTTTTGCACTGATACTGTTGCTGCTGCTCTCGATTATGGTCTGGCGGCTGCCGGAAAAAAAGATAAAAACTGACAAATAACAGCATAAAAACAGTTATTGTAAAAAAAAATCGTTTTTTTTGCATAAAAAAGAGTTTTAAGACTTTACAAGTTGCAGAAACGGTACTAATTTATATAGAGTGCATTTTTATTTTATCAAATATTAACATAAATTTTTCCGGAGGTACAGCGTGCAAAAGAAAATGGTTGGAATTCTCGCAAGTGTGGCGGCTGCTCATGCAGTGTTGGCTATAGCCCTGATGACCGGCGGCGGGTGCCGTCAGCCGATGATCCTTTCGCCGCATACCTATAACAACGGACCTCAAGTAGCCCAGGAGCCGGCTGCACAGGTGAGTCCTGAAAAGCATGATGCCCAGCCAGCAATTCCGCAGATCCAGGGAGGCGATACACCTATTGCTCCGGTTCCGGTGGAACCTGCTCCCCAAGTCAAGTATAATGACCCGATAGCGCCCCCGCCGGTAACTCCTGTTGCCAACAGCGGCGCCAAAACCTATAAGGTCAAAAAGGGCGACAGTCTTTCCAAGATCGCGTACAGGCACGGCGTGCGTACCCGTGATCTGGCTGCTTGCAATAATATCCCCGCTAATGCAATGAATAATATCCGGATCGGTCAGGTGTTGACTATTCCGGAAGGCGGAGTTTACAACGAAAGCCGCAAAGTTAAATACAGCGGGAAAAAGAGTGCTGCCAAATCCGGCAAAAAAGTCGCCAGAAAAGGCAAGAAAAGTGCCAAACCCGCAGCCGCCCTGCCCGCCGATGGCATTTATGTTGTCAAATCCGGTGATTCGCTGGATCGCATCGGCCGCCGCTACGGTGTCAGTGCCAGAGCCATTGCCAAAGAAAACAACATCGCTTTGACCAAGATCTTGCAGATCGGCGACAAGCTGCGGATCCCCGGCAAGGCGGCAGCAGCTGCCAAACCTGCGGTTCCGGCAAATAATGATCTGAACGCCACGCCCAACACTCAAACGGACGATAAATTGCTGAACGAACTGGATCCCAATGCCGGTTTGAGCAACAACAATGCTCCGGCAACAGAAGTTCCGGCAGCTCCGGAAGCACCGGCTGACAATGTGGAAACTCCGGCAGCTCCGGCAGCTCCGGCAGCTCCGGCAGCAGCGATCCAAACTGACTCGCTGGAAGTTGTGGAAGATATGACTGTTGAAGAATTCTGCAAACGCAACTCGGTACCGGTTGCAACGCTCCGCAGCTTGAATCCCGACCTGCCTGCTGACGGCAAACTCAAAGGCGGTACATTCCTTTCAGTGCCCCGTCTGCCCGCTTCTCTCTGATAAAGCAAAACGGCACCCCGGAGTTTCAACTTCGGGGTGTTTTTTTATATCACAATTCATAACTATTTAACAATAAAAGGCACTGTTTCGCCGGTAATTATCCGCAAACGGGTAGTCCGGTACGAGAGTTGATTCAGTAAAGTATCCTGCATTATCTGCCAGGCAGCTGCACCGGTTTCCTTTGGAGTATTGGTTACGGCAGTAGCCCGCGGGAGCAGATCCGGTTCTGTATCATCGCAGCACATGACTGCAAGCTCGCTGCCTGTTTCAATACCGTTATTGGCGCAAAAATCGTAAAGCATTTTCAGCGAACTCCCCGGCACAATAACCGCCTGAACCGGACGGGCGGAACGCAGCAAACGGTGCATGGAACGGTTGAACACCTCCCGATTATACGCACAGTAAAAGACCCATTCCGGTTCGATTTTAAGCCCCTTTTCTGCCATGATGCGGTAATAATCCATCAAACGCTGCAACTGAACGGGGGTTTTCAGCCAATCTTCCGCATTGTGTATATAAGCTATGCGGCGGTAGTTGCAGTTAAAAAGATACTCCAGCTGCACCGTGGTCATATCCGGCGAATCCCGCAATTCACTCACCGTAACTTCCGGATAGCGGGGCAGAACTGATACAACATAAGGCACAACATTTTTTATACTGTTGACCAGCTGGGAATTATCTGCCCCCCAAATAAACACCTGCCTTACTTTCAGTTTGTGCAAAAGTCGGCAGATCCTGCCGGAAGTCATGCCGCAAGCGTGGATTATTTCCAGAGTTTGACCGTTTTCCAAAGCTTTTTGCCGAAGAAATTTTAATGTTCCACCGGCAAAAGAATGGTCACTTTCCACCAGAGGCTTGCTGGAAAAATGTATAAATGCCAGCGGAATTTCCGCCGGGAGTTCACTTGCCCGGTATCTGCCGCTTTGCGGTCTGACTTCAATCAAATTGGCAAGTTCAAACTCCTGCAAAACTTTCTCCAGCCGGATCCTGCCAACACCGCAATCACACATCAGCTGCCGCAAGCCGGGCAAACGCCCGCCGGGTGGGGTTATAAAAAGCAACTCTTTAATAAAGTTGCGGATATACTCATCGGTAAAAGTTTTATTGGTGGATTTATTCATTTGACTCTCCATATTGCATAATATATGCCAAGTTAAAAAGATTGCAAACTGTGTTGATAAAACTGTGTTGATTTTTATTTTATTGCACAGATGCTACGGAATGAAGTATAAAAAAATTTGCAAAACTCTCTTTGCAATGTTCTTGTATAATCAAAGCAAGATAACCCAAAAACAGGAGGAGAACGATGAACAATCCTTTCAAAGACAAACCCATGCCCGGAGAACTGCACTCCAGTCCCATTATCCGCCGTTACGAAAACAACCCCATCCTGACCGCCAAAGATGTGCCCTACCCCGCGACATTGGTCTTTAATGCCGGAGTCACCCGCTATCGGGGCAAATACTATATCGCTCCCCGCATCGACTGCCGCCGCCCCAATAAACAGCCCGGCGAACACGACATGCTCTACGAAGGTACCGGCTTTGGTGTCAGCGATGACGGGATCAACTTCACCATGTTTCCGGAGATCATCCGGGTGCATTATCACGGCAAAATTCTGCCGTGGGTGGTGGATTCCCGGTTGACAGTGCTGGAAGATGGTTTGTATTTGAGTTTTTGTTTTGAAAATCAGCACAGCGAACGCCCCGGTATTGCCAAATGGCGGGGCGAAGGTGTGGATTTTGATGCCATTACCGTGGGCGTTCCCCAGCAGCGGAACATGATCCTCTGCCCGGAAAAAACTCCCGATGGGCTGTATATGCGTCTGGAACGGCCCTCCAACCAGTGGCGTGACCCGTTCCACATCTGGTACAGCAAATCGCCTGATTTGCGTTACTGGGGCGATTCAGAGCTGCTTTTGGGCTGCGAAGATGTGCCGTGGGCAACGGCAAAGATCGGCGGCGGGGCACCGTTCCTTAAAACCGACAAAGGCTGGCTGCTGATTTTCCACGCGGTGGACGAAGACCCCATCCATACGGCTTATCCGCAAGGCAGAAAATGGATCAAGCGTTATACCGCCGGGGCGGCACTTTTCAGTCTGGAAGACCCCACCGAACTTATTGCCATGACCAAAAAACCGCTGCTGGTTGCCGAAGCGCCTTACGAAACCGGCGATTGGGAAAATCAGTGGGTCGAATTCACTGTGTTCCCCTGCGGCGCGGTGCTGGAAGATGACAACAACACCTTGCGTATCTACTACGGTGCCGGGGATTACAACACCAATCTGGCGTTCACCACACTGGAAGAACTCTGGAGCGTGATGACACCTTGCAAACGCATCGCCAAAGAAGCGGTGGTGTCGTGGATATTGGATGAGTGGGTTCGGGAATGAGTATATTTATCAAAGCTCCGGCAAGTACCTCGGAGTTTGTGGAACTCGTCAACAGTTTCCCCAAGCGGAAAATAAAGTATGCCTTTCACGACATCGACGGTACCCACTCTCTGATCCGGGATTGGGTGCCGGTCATGACGCTGGTGACGGGGGCAGTTGCAGCATACGGCATGTTCCCCGGCACCCCGGAAGCTGCGGCAAAAGCCATAGAAGAACACTCGCCGGATGAGTTCCCGGAAGCCAGAGAGTTTGCCATTGAGTCAGCGGGCTTGTCAGCATTGACCCAGATGGAGTGGGCGTTGCGGATGAGCCGCCGTTTGAACGGCGAAAGCAGCGAGCTTAATGAAAAAATCATTCAAGCTATCTGGCAGGGCGAAGAACGCTTTGAAGCGTTTGGCGAAAGTGCCGAATCCCTTGCGGAGCTGAAAAATCAGTCGTCGGCACTCTTCAAGGTTTACGAAATACTGCTGTTGGAGATGTGCCGCAACAAAAATCTGGCGGCGGCAAAGGCTGATCCGGCGGCGTGGCAGGTGCCCGGCAGTATGGATTTTCTGCAAATGCTTTACGATAACAATGTAAAGAATTACTTTGTTACCGGAGCAGTCGTGGAGTACGATAAAAATAATGCGCCCACCGGCAGTATGGCAGAAGAGGTGGCGGCATTGGGCTATAAAATCGGCAAAAATGAGCTGATCGAAAAGTTCTGCGGCTCCACCTGGCACACCAAACTGCCGAAAGTGGAGATCATGCGGCAGCTGTGCCAAACGGAAAATATCTGCCCGGAAGAACTGCTGATCGTAGGCGACGGACGAAGCGAGATCGCCGCCGCCGTGGAAATCGGAGCCATAGCCTTGAGCCGTTTGGATAAAACAGCAGTAAAACAGCAAGCTATCCACCGGAAGATCGGCACCAATTTAATAGTCAGCGACTACAAAAATATCCAAAGCATTTTTGAAGTAAAATAAACAACACTGAACTCTTACGCCCCCGCAAACCGGCGCTTATCCAACTGTTTTGCGGGGAAAGAAAGCCTTTTGCAAGGCATTATTCCCCATACAAATAATATTAACAGAGCAATTCGCAGCCGGTGATAAATTTTACGCACACTTCCCGCTGCCGTACAGAGCGGTAAGCGGGGAGTTTTTTTCAATTTACATCAAAGGAGAACAGCAGTATCTCTTCTTTGCCCCAGGTGCTGTCGATGTGCAAAGTTATATCGGATACATCTTGGATATCGACTGCAATATTGTTAAATCGCTGACAGTTGTTTTCTTTGCGGAAAATCTCCACGCCGTTGGCTGTTATGTGATAGCTCTTTACCAGCGTTGCCGGCGGCGCAAAGGGTTGGTCGGCGAGCCGGTAGTTTGACCGCATATTCAGGTGATTGCGGGAGAGATCCGAGTCAAAGACCAGCCGGATGGAGGTGATTTTCTGCGGCGTGGAAAAATTCAACGCTATATTTCCCCCCACTTTCAGCTTTGCGGCATTGCTGCTGCCTGCCAGCGAACGGTCGATGCCGTTAAGGACATTTTCCAAATCTCTGCCGCTGCCGGAAATCTCTGCCTGACGGCACAGAACCCAACTCTCCCGTTTCAGCGAAGGCAGATAGCAATCGTCATCCAGCAGCATTTTCTGGATTTCCCGGATATGATTTTTTGCCGTTTCCCGGGGCGAAAGATTACCGTGAGCTGCGGCACATGCCACCGTGCAGCCCACCGCCTGCCCCAGCAGTGAACAGGTCGCCATTACCCGGGTGGAGCTTAATGCCGTATGAGTAGTGCTGATATTGCGCCCGGCAAAAAACAGATTTTCGATATTTTTGGAATAAAGACAGCGCAGCGGTATCCCGTATGGCTGTTCGGGGATTATGTTGGTATTGGGTTCGCCGAAATGGCGGAAGCCGCCGGGGTGATGATCGTCGATGGGCCAGCCGCCGTAGGCTACAATATCATCGAATTTTCCGCCGGAGAGCACATCTTTTTCGCTTAAAATATAATCGCCCATACAGCGGCGGCTTTCCCGCTTGCCCGGCAGGATCCCCACCCAGTCGATCGCCCAGTTATCGGCACCATGATCGCCATGATTTTTGATGTGATCCCAAAGACCGTAAGCATCTTTAAGCAGTTCATCCCGCAAGGTTTCGGTATCGGCTATGGAGTCGACTTCGCCTCCCAGCTCCAGCCACCAGAAGTTCTGAAATTCATCCAAAAGGTGTTCCCGGGCAGGAAAACTGGCATCGTCCGGGTACTTGTTTGCCCACTCCGGCGGAATAAACTTTTGGGGTTTATCGTATTCTCTGGCTTGCAATATACAGCTCATACCCATAGTTTTGCGGTCGGGTCTATCCTGCGCCAGAGTTTCGCCGAACTCGCTTTTTTCTTCGCGCCCCAAGCGGTATTCTGCACCGGCAAGATGGGCAACTATGCTGTCGCCGGAACAGTCGGCAAAGTAATCGGCTTCGACCCTGTGACAGGTCTGGGTGGTCTGCTGATGACCGGTAACAGATTTTATTCTGCCGTCGGAGTCCTTTTCGACTTCAAAACAGGAACAGTTCAGCAAACTCGTCAGATTTTCCTGAAAACGCACCTTTTCAAACAACATTCCATCCCAAATGGAGTAGTTGGCGTTGGGATTGCGATAGAGATTTTCCAGCCGGAACTCTTCCACCAGACCGGTTTCCATGCAGTTGCGTGCCCCGCAGATCCACATGCGCACCTCGCTTGAAGCATTGCCGCCAAACATGGGGCGTTCCTGCATAATAAGGGTTTTGACACCGTGCCGGGCAGCAGCGATCGCCGCACAAATGCCGGACATACCACCGCCGATCACACAAAATTGAACTTTATGAACAATAGTTTCAAGTTGCATTTACTACCTCTGGTATTTTTGTTATTGGCTCCCCCCCCTTTTTTTCCAGCCCCTTTGAGTTTTGAAAAAATTTGTGCTGACATATTTGCTATGTATCAACCGCTATTGAGAACAGAGCTTTTACATTCAATACAATTATATATCATGCTATAAGATAATGCCGAATGGTGATTTGTCAAATCATTTTCCGGCATTACCTTAAACTCTTACCGGGTTATTTCAGGAGTTCTATTTCGTAAACTTCCTGCGGTTCTTTATTCCGTGGAAAGTCGATACGCATACGGATCGTTTTCAGCACATTCTGATAGTCAAACTCCACAAACCATTTGCCTTGAGTTACTTTCTTTACTGCCGGAATTTGCCATTTTCCGGCTTTCCGGATCGAAATTTTAATATCTTTATTGACCGGAGAACCCCAGATGCGGACTTTGGAAAATTTTGGCACAAATTTGGGAAAAGACATTTCAATAAAACGCTTGCCCGTTTTTTTATTGTGCTGCCACGCCAGCATATCGCAGGTGCCGTCAAAAAGTTTGTTCTGCATACCCAACGAAGAACGGGGCGGATTGGAGGTATTCAATTCAATATCCAGCCCCCGGCTCAAAAGTATATTGGGGCGACTGATCCGCTCTTTTTCCTGACGGGCTATTCGGGCGATCACTTCGCTGCGTAAAGGCAAGTTTGCATCCATTGCCTTACTGGTCAGTACCATACATTCGTAGGGCTGCAAATCGAATTCAAACCCGGTCGTATCACCCGGCAAAGTCTGCTGCTGCCGGAAGCGGTGCCAGAGTTTTACATCTTTCAAAGCGGCGGCGGCAACGGATACTTTTTGCGGTTTTTCCAGCAAATTCACCACGATCAGCAGTTGGTCATTTTTATTTTGCAGCAGCACCGCATCAGCTGTATCAAACTCTGATTTTACCGTCAAGGGCTTATTTTCGGCGTGGAGAATAAAACTTTCCAATGCCCGCAGACTGGTCATCTGATATTTGGTGGCTTCGTAGATCACCGGGCGGTCGCCCAAGTCATGATATGCGTAATTGCAATACCACCTTGCACCATTGGCCAGCGTGCTCCATACTTGAGCTTCCAACTCCTCAAATGTGGGGTAATCAGCGTAAATACTGAGCTGTTTATAGCTGAAAAACTGCCCGGTGAATCCGGCGATCTTATCCGGTCTGCCGGATCGGCTGATTGATCGGATATAGTTCCTTACCCGGTAAATGGGTATATTAAGATACCTTTTGCCCCTGCCGTCAAATGAGGGGTTGATATAGGGGTGGGGGCTGAATATATCCGCACAATCAATATACTTTTCCGGCGTGCGGGTACAGATCATTACCGGATGCCACGGATCATGCTCTTTGATGAACTCGTAAAGGTGTTTCAAATAAACCGGAGATTGGCTGCGGCACTCCGGCTCGTCGCTCAAATAATAGAAGAGGAAATTCTTTCCGCCGTGGTGTTCCATATGTTTTTTCAACTTGTCAAACAGCTCCTGACAGGGGCGGATATCTTTGGTGCCTTCTTTGATTTCGATACCTTTGATCAGCCGCGGCGGAGTACTTACCAGACGGTATGCCGATTCCGGCCCGGTCAGTCCCAGATCGTCGGCATCGGTTCGCTGCCGCATGGCTTTGCCGCCCAGATAATAATGCGCATAGAGAAAACGGGGCAATGCAGCTTTGCCGTTCCAGATCAATCTGCCGTTTTCTATCCAGCCGGCGTTTATGCCAATCGGTGCTTGACTGTATTTGCTGACGGTAAGAGTTTTTTCCAATCCCTGCGGCAGAACTTTGAATTGCAGTTTATGCTTGCCATCGCTCAAAGTTCCGGCTGGAATGGCAAAATTCACCACCCCGTTTGCAGGAATATCAAAACGGCATCGTTCCTGACCATCCAGAGCCGCAATCAGCTGTTTCCCCGCAAGATTTACCCGGACTGAACCTTTGAGCTGACTGCAATCCTGTCCGGGATAAAAGGTGTTGCGGTAAGCGGGAGTGGTCAATTTTACTGCAAGCGGTTCAAAAGCCACATTCACATCAAAATTCTGCCGGGAAAGAGTGGTATTGCCTTGCGAGATGATCAGTTTGATCTGATTTTTTCCGGCTTGAGCAAAACTGATATTTTTCAATTCAACGGTATTTCTGCCCCGCTTGAGCCGGACTTTTTGAGTATGAGTTTGGGCGTTGGCAATACATTTTATGGTGCGTTCGCCGGGTTCAGTTACTTCGATATCTACTTTTACTGTGCCACTATAAGTTTTGCCGTTATAATCATTTATTACAACTGAACTGTCGGCAGCGTAACAATCCATAGCGGAGCTTTTTTGCGGAAAGCCATTTACAAAACGGAATCTTGCAACTTCGCTGCATTTGCTTAAAAGTCTGCTCCAGCTGATGTTCTGCCGGGCGATACGGCGGTTGCGGGCTATATTCAAACGCCACCGGGTATTCCAGACCGATGAATCGGTCATGTAAAGTGCGTGCCATGGGATGCGTACTTCCACACTCCAGGATTTTTCCTGCAAATCCACAGCAAAATCCCAATCCGGAGCGTAGAAAACCGGAGTTATGCCGCCGCCTTCTTCGTAGTATTGCTGAAAAGAGTTTTTATCGGCATTGATTCGGAACTGATAAAAAATATTATCTTTGCCGGTGGGCACCAGAAATATCTCCACGCCGTCAGCAAACCAGAGGGGCTTTTTCTGGGCTTTGACCTTATTCATCAGCGGTTCTTCACACTCGATCCCAATATAGAGATACTCTTTGTCGCAGCGGAGCATGAAGCTTGTGTCGACTGCCGCACTTGTGCGTTTTTCGGAGGCAAAAGGGGAAAAATCAGCAAATACCGCACCTTTTTTCCACGCTGTTTCAGTGAGTTTGCCATCCAGTTTCAAAGGTTCGCCCTGCCATTTTTCCACGGCGGGCTCAACTGCATTGCTCCAGATCGCCGAGCATGTCAGCAGCAAAAGAATAAACTTTTTCATAAGATACCTCATTTAACTTTGGTAAAGGGATATTGCAAGACACTCCAGATAGGCGTTTTTACACTGCCGCCCAAAACCACGGCACGCAGCAGTATTTCGCCTTTTTTGAACTGGTCAGCTTTGGTGCATTTCAAGGCCTTTACCGGAAACTCTGCACTCCATATCTTCTGCTCTTTATCTTCGGGGGTAAGTTCCACGACCTCGTTACCGTTGACTTTAACTGTGTAGAGCCACTTTTTGAACAGCAATTTCAAAGATACCTCTTCGGCACTTTCTTTGAGGTAGACGGTGAATTTGACTTTATCGCCGGAACAAATAGATTTTTTCCCGGCAAAACTCCCGGTAACTGTAATATAATTATCCGGTTTTTTGACCATTTTTATATATTTGAATTCAGCGCTGAAGTCGTACAAATACAAGAGCAAATGAGCCTGTTTTCCAGCAGGTATCCGGGCGGGATTTTCAAAGCAGTTCACCGCCACGATCCCCGGTTCGCCATTGGTTACGGAGCCGAAAGTGCTTTGCAGTTCCCGCAAAGATACCGACCATGACCGATAGCCTTTATATGGAGTTATGGAGGTGGTTTCAAATACCAGATAGGGGTATTCCGGCGAAATCGCCACTTTCCGGGTAATGGAATGGGGTGATTGGGGGGAAGCATTTTCGTTGCTCAAAACAAATCCCCCGGCACTGTTTTCGACCTTAACTCCGGTACCTCGCCATTGGGTTTGATCAAGTTTGGAAAAGCTCCAAAGCGTGTCAGCATCCGGCTGCATTTCCATATTGGCAAGCGCAGCAGCTCCACAGCAGAGCAAAGCGAGTAAAAAGAGTTTTTTCATTTTTAAAATGCTCCTCTTGAACAATATGTGCAGCCAAAATCAAATCCGTAACGCAAGATACCGTAATAGGCATCTTTGCCGCCTACGACCATTTTTTCGTTCATACTTTGCACATGACCATCCACAAACAGAATATTTGCCTGCATGTTGTGGCGGAATGGTATGTGCGAAACCCGCTCAACGATCCCGGTATCGCCGGAGTCGCGGTAATTTTTATCGGTGGACTCCACCGCTGCATCGGGTTGAACCACGCAAGTTTCATTGACCCAATATGGTTTGGCGGGAGTTTTGCAATTTGCATAGGTATTGTGTTTGTTGCCGGAAAGCCAGGTGTTTATGGAGTAACCGCCATAGTAGGATTTATCGTCTGCCGCCGCCGGACAGACAAAAGTAACGCCGTAGCCCCGGTCGGATATATCACGCTTCTGGACAAGCTGTTCAGTCAGATATTTTGACCAGAATTTTTTATCTTCCAGCTGAAATCTTATAAAATAGCCATTAAAATCCATCCGGTAAGTTGCCAGCATGATACCGATTTGTTTCATATTATTGGCACAGGCAGAGGCTTTGGAGGCTTCCCGGGCACTGCTCAATGCCGGAAGCAGCATAGCCGCTAAAATAGCGATAATGGCGATAACTACAAGGAGTTCGATCAGCGTGAACGCAGTTCGTTTTTTACTTGAAATCATAATGGTCTGTTCCTTTTTATTTTGCGTTGTTATGTTCAGCTGGGTTCAAGCCGACTTCTTCAAAGTGAAATTTAAAGTTGTTTTTCCGCAATTCTGTTCGGAGCTCTTCCGCCGTCAGCTCGGTGGCATCGCACTTCCGCTCCACTGCCAGAGCCGCCCCGACCCCGGCAACCTCGCCGGTCATGGCGGCTGAAGGTATGACCCGGTAGGATTCCCAGGCATCGCCCACTGCTGAAATGCATCTGCCCGCAACATAAACACCTTTTACATCGGCAGGGATCAAAGCTCCATAAGGTGTTTCGTAGACTTTGCCGGGCCTCCGCCAGTCGGCATACAAACCCACTGAAGAATCGAATCTTTGCCATTCGGAGCCATCTTCCAGCGTTTCAACTCCTTTGATACAGGCGATCTTCCGCAGCTGTGCCATAGCTGGCAAATGCAAAGGATAGTGGTTGTAGCGATCGGTTTTTCCACTGCGGTATGACTCCCGGTAGTACTCCCTTGCGGTGTTCCAGCTTGTCCGGATAAAATCGGTGTGGACATCAGCTTGCCGGACATCGCCATCTACGGTGCGGATCGGCGCGGCACTGCCGAAAGGTATGATATGTATCTGATCTGTAAAGTGATAGACCAGTTTTTCTGCCGGAGAGCGTTGGATCATCCAGAGCGAATGACGGTTTTCGGCAGTTTCGGTTTCGCCCCCGGCACGCCGAACAAGGGTGGCATCGCCGGTGGCATCCACAAAATATTGGGCATGAACTACACCCCGCCCGCTGCAATTTTCCACTTCCAGAGCAGTTACCTTGCCATCATTAGCTTTCTGGACTGCACAGACCCGGCTGTCCAGCCACAGATCGACTCCGGCCTCCCGCAGCAGATCATCCAGCGAAAGGATCATACCGGCGGGGGAAAAACAGCAATCATAGCGGTTGCCCCGCAAATCTCTGCCGCCAACTTTGCCGCCCCATTTTTCGGGAATATCGAAGGGAGAAAATTCAATACTTGCCCGCAGCATTTCTTCGGAGATGCCAAAAGTTACTTGAGTGCCTTGCCCGTCGCACAGCGGCAGATATATGTAGATCAGTCCGGAGGTGGCAAGCCCGCCGATCAGCATTTGCTTTTCCAGCAAAACCACTTTGTGTCCCCGGCGGGCAGCCGCCAGTGCAGCAGCTATACCGGCTACACCGGCACCGGCTACGGCAATATCATATTTTTTCTGAAAATCAAAAATCATTTAAGTTACATCCTGCATGTCAAAAAAGGTGTAAAATCTTGTATTGGCAGTACTATAACAGTGTTTTATCAAAAAATCAATATCATAAAATTGGCAATTTATTTTAAAATATTCTCATTTTTACTGAAAAAATTCTGTTGAAATTTGAAAAATCTTCCGGCCAAGATTATATTAGCTTGCAGAAGATGTCCCCCGCTTTGCAGAATATAAAGTTTTTACTGCCGGAAAAGAGGTTTGGCAAGATGTATAACTATAATGTTGTCTATCTATCTGATGAGCAACGGTTATTTCCCTTTCCGTACCCCCTTAAACGCATCGGTTATTTCCCTGGATTTTTTGAGTTGAACGAACCGGGGCAACCGGCAAAAAGGAACTTTTTTGTACCCCACGATCAATTTGAAATAACCCTCCGGCTGACCTACCCGGAGAAGCGTTTTACGCAAACCATCAACGGTACAGAGTATATCAATTCATTCCCGCATGTTATGCTGAAATGCCCGGGAACTCAATTCAGTTATGTGTCGCCTTATCAGGCGATGAACAGCCTTTGCCTTACCTATTCAAAAAAATATTTTCAACCGATTTACGAACACTTTTTCCAGAGCGGGCCGCTGGCGTGGAATTTAAATATGACCGACCGGATCACCACGCTGGTACACACGATCATTGAGCAAATATCGTGTGTGCAGAATTTTTCGATGGCTGACCGGATGGATCTGCAATGTTTTGAACTGCTTGAAGAGCTGCTTCTTGCCCGGATGCAGGGGGGAAAGATCTCCGTAAAGCGGAAACCGGTCATTGAAGAAGTTGCCTATTACTTGCAGCTGAACTGTTACCGGCCCATCGACCTGAAAAGTCTGATCGAATCCAAAGGCATGTCAGTTTCCACATTTTTCCGGCAGTGGAAAAGTCATTACAAAGAAACGCCGGTAAATTATCTGAACCGGCTGCGTATGGAGGAAGCCGGACGGCTGCTGCTGGAGGCATCGCATACGCCGTCGCAAATTGCCCAATTGCTTAATTTTTCGTCGCTGTCATATTTTTACGCATCGTTTAAAAAATATTACGGCTGTTCGCCGGCAGCATACTTGCGGGGCGAACAGCCGGAAAAAAACAATGCAGATTAACTCCAAATGCTTTCTGCAACGGTGTCGGCTATATCCAGCCGGGCGGCGATCCCGGCATCGTGTTCGCCGAACAAATTGGTCAATATGATGCAGAATCGCTGTTTTTCCGGATCGATCCACATGGATTGACCGCTGGAACCGCTGTGCCAAATGGTGGCGTCAGAAAAGTTTTTGATCAGCAATCGGCGGGTCATATCCCAGCCGAAAGAACGGTTGCGGGCGGCAGTCGGCAGATAATTATGGAACATTTCCTGCTTGACAATATCGCTTTTAAAGAGCCCCTTGCCTCCGGCTAAAATCATTCTGGCATACTTTGCCATATCCGGTGCTGTCGTAAAAATCCCGGCATTGCCCATGGCACGGGGGGCAAACTTTCTTGCCCACAAATCGTAGATAACCGCCGGATCGCTGTCCACGCAGCGGCTGTGGATGACCAGACGCTCCCGGAGATGTTCATAAGGAACCGCCCAGGAGGTATCACCCATCTGTAAAGGTTCAAAAATATTTTCCCGGGCAAAGTCCGCCAGCGGCTGCCGGGCAACATTTTCAATGACCATCCCCATAAAGTGATAGTTTACACAGCTGTAATAAAAATCCTGCCACTGGGGACGGGGAAATTCCGAAGTCAGCATCAAATCCAGCAATTCCTCTGCCCCGGCAGTTCGCGGATAAACCGGTTCGATGCCGGAAAAGTGCGCTGCCAGCATCCGGAAATCGATTTTTTTTCCGGTCGTGCCCTTGTATTGCGGCAAATATCCGGTAAATGGTTCACTCAAATCCAACAGCCCCCGTTCCGCCAGCAGCAGTATACCGGTGGCAGTGCCCAGCGGCTTGGAAATGCTGGAAATATCAAAAACCGTATCCACGCTCATTGGCCGTTGAGTGTTCCGGTCGGCAAAACCTTGAGTATGGATAAAAAGATCCGCTTCCGGCTCTCCGGCGAGGATCACCGCACCATCAAAAACGCCCTGCCGGATATATTCATCTATTTTTTTTCTGTACATAGCTAAACTCCCTTTGATTTTATAAAATATACAATCAGCACGGCATTTTTTCAAGATAAATAAATTATCATTTTATTTTAAATTTTTCCCAATATTCCGGAAATAATTGCAATTATCAGAAGCCGGAAGAACAAACAGCTGTAAAATACCCCTTGACTGCGGCATAGGTAATATCCATACTCCATACTTGATTGAGATGATCCATTTTCAAGCTCTTAAAATGGTGCGCAACTTTTTGTGTGCGGTGGCGGCGGTCAAACGGGTAACTCCGCTTTAATAAAAGCGGACCAATACGGACTGCTCCGTAACAGTCCGTATAGTTTTTGGGCTGCTTGGAATGTTTTTCCAACAGCCGGAATGGCAGACTTTTTTATTTTCCGGCCAGCATGGATCTTATATCCGTTTGCGGATCTTTAATTCCTTTTATATCAAAAGTTTCAACCAGCATTTTAGCCACAGCCGGCGAGAGAAATGCCGGTAGCGTTGGTCCCAACCGGAGATTTTTAAAGCCAAGATGCAGCAAAGCCAGCAATACTGCTACCGCCTTTTGCTCATACCACGCTATATCAAAGGATATAGGCAGATCGTTGACATCTTTTGCGCCGAAAACCTCTTTCAGCTTCAACGCTATGACTGCCAGTGAATAGCAATCGTTGCACTGTCCGGCATCCAGAACTCTGGGGATACCGCCAATATCATCCGTGACAAGTTTATTATAACGGTATTTTGCGCATCCGGCAGTAAGGATGACAGTATCTTTCGGTAGATTTGCCGCAACTTCGGAGTAATATTTCCGCTCTTTTTGTCTGCCGTCACACCCCGCCATCACCACAAAGCGTTTGATGGCCCCGGACTTGACTGCTTCCACAACTTTGTCGGCAAGTGCAAACACCTGAAAGTGAGCAAATCCGCCGGTGATCGTGCCGTTTTCCAACTCTTCCGGGGGCGGACATTTTCGGGCAAGTTCGATGATCTTTGAAAGATCTTTCGGCTTGCCCTTCTTGCGATCAGCAATGTGAGGTACATTCGGATACCCCGCTGCCCCGGTGGTGAAGATCCGGTCTTTATAACTTTCCTGTACCGGAGTTATGCAGTTGGTGGTCATCAAAATCGGGCCGTTGAATGAGGCAAATTCTTTATTCTGCAAATGCCAGGCGTTTCCGTAATTGCCGTAAAGATGCGGATATTTTTTCAGCTCCGGGTAATAGTGTGCCGGCAGCATTTCGCAATGGGTGTAGATGTCGATACCGGCATCTTTACTTTGTTCCAGCAACTCCTTGAGGTCAAGCAGATCGTGTCCGGAAATCAAAATGCCGGGCCGGTTGCCGACTCCGGTTTTGACGGTTGTTACTTGCGGATCGCCAAACATTTCTCTATTGGCGTGATCCAGCAACGCCATTGTTTTTACGGCGATTTCCCCACCTTCCAGAATAACAGCAAGCAGTTTGCCGGTATCCTCTTCGGCGGCAGCGGTCTGCAAAGCTTTGAAGAAAAAGGCGTAAATGGCATCATCTTCTTTGCCCAGCACTGCGGCGTGTTCCGCATAAGCGGCAATACCTTTCAAGCCGTAAGTAAGCAATTCCCGCAGGGAGCGGACATCTTCATTTTCGCAAGCCAGCACGCCTGCCGGGAGGGTTGATGGATTATTGCCAGTCAATTTAACAGCCTCATCAAGCTGTTTTTGAAGCATATCATTATCAAAATTAGCGTTGGTAATGGTCATAAAAAGCGACTTGCTGACAAATCTGCCAAGTTTCCGGTCAACATTCCGGTTCAGGGCAAGCAGTTTCAGCTGACGGATGATCGCATCCATCAAAATGGCGGTTTCTGCTTTTTTACCGCACATTCCAACTGCGGTACAGCCGGTGTTACGGCAGGCTTCCTGACATTGAAAACAAAACATTTTTTCTTCCATAATACCAACCTCCTGACTGAATATCACTGATAGTAAGATAATGCTTTATCAGTTGAAATCAAATAAATTTGTGTTGAAAACAGACTGCTTTGATCGCTTTTTTAATTACCTTATTATAAAAAAATGATCCGGCAGCATTTCCGCTTATCCTGACTTCAACAGCTATGACAGGATTTTTTATTATCATGTTCCCGGCAGGAAATCTTTTCGTGATTTTCCAATGAGCATATACAGAAATGTATTTTTTTCTGCAATATTTGCTGCCCGCAACAGTTCCGGGTAATAAATCTTTTGCAAAATTTTCTTTTGCAGTTGAAATGCGTTGTTTAAGTGGGTATATTATCTACTGTGAAATACCTTTACGGAGAAAATTATGGCAGTAAATATTGATAATCAATTACAGGAAGCCATTGCATACGATCCAGTGGTCTATCCGATTGCTTTTTATCAGAATGAGCTGGCAACTTTGCCCTGCTGGAGCGGTCCCTTGCATTGGCACCCCGGTTTTGAGATCGCTACGGCAGAGAGCGGAACTCTGGATTATCAGGCGGGAGATAAACACATTACGCTCAATGCCGGCGACAGCATTTTTGTCAATGGCAATATACTGCACGGAATCAAACAAATTTCCGGCGCTGCGCCCGACCCCATGCCCAATGTGGTTTTTTCCGGCAGTTTGGTCGCTCCGGAAGGCAGTTTGATATACACAAAGTATATTACGCCTCTGCTGCAATGCGATGATCTGCCATTCATTGTATTTCCGGCAGATAATAAATATGTAAACAGGCTTATTGAAGATATTTACCGCAGTTTCCGGCGGCAGCTGCCCTGTTACGAAATGGTTGTTCAGCGGAATATCAGCACTATTTTTGAATATATTTATTCCAACATAAATACCTTCCCCCGTTATAAATCAAACCGTATCCAGCTGATAAATCAGATTCGGATGCAAAAAATGCTTGACTATATAAACAAGCATTATAAGGAACATATTCTGCTTGAAGACCTTGCCCGTGCTGCCAATATAAGCCGCAGCGAAGCGGGGCGATGTTTCAAAACTTTTATGCACAGTTCTCCGATCGAAGTTCTGCTGCAACAACGGCTGCAAACAGCTCATAAAATGCTCTCTGAAAAAATATACACAGTTGAAGAAGTCAGCAATTCCTGCGGATTCAACTCGGTAAATTATTTTCGCAGACAGTTCAAAGCCCGCTATGGGGTAACGCCCGGAAAGTGTTGTAATTTGGGTAAATAGTACCTGTTTTTCAGCAAAACATGCTTTGATTTATTCTGTTTTTGGCAATATAGTATTCAAATTACATTTTTTTACGGGAGAATACTATGAATCAGCAGAAAAACTATAAAAAAACTTTGTATGCCTGTTATCTGGGGTTTATCACTCAAGCTATATCGGCAAATTTTACACCTTTGCTCTTTTTGACTTTCAAGAACGATTACGCCATCACACTTGAAAAACTCGCCATGATCCCGCTGGTATTTTATTTTACCCAGCTGCTGGTGGATATTGTTGCAGCAAAGTATGCTGACAAAATCGGCTACCGACTTTGCGTGATCGCTTCGCAGGTACTCTCTTCGCTGGGTCTGCTGGCTTTGACCATCCTGCCGGATATGCTCCCCAGTGCATTTGCCGGGATCCTGATTTCCGTAGCACTTTATGCCATCGGCAGCGGCTTGATCGAAGTGCTGTTAAGCCCCATTGTGGAAGCGTGCCCTTTTGAAAATAAAGCCGGGGTAATGAGCTTGCTGCACTCTTTTTACTGCTGGGGAGCGGTAAGCGTGATTGCCGGCTCCACATTGTTTTTTGCTCTGTTTGGTATAGAACATTGGAAAATTATGACCGTTATCTGGTCATTGCTCCCCTTGTTCAACGCTATTAATTTTATAAATTGCCCCATTGATAAACTGGGGGAAGATGGTTCCAGCATGAGCATAAGCAAACTGTTGCGCGTACCCATGTTCTGGATGATGATATTTTTGATGATTTGCGCCGGCTCTTCGGAAGCGACCATGTCGCAGTGGGCATCGGCATTTACCGAAGCAGGATTGAAAGTTTCTAAAACTGTCGGCGATCTGGCTGGGCCATGCCTTTTTGCCGCATTTATGGGCGTAGCCCGTATGCTGAACGGTAAATTCAGCGAAAAACTCAACCTGACCCAAACGATGCTGCTGTGCGGTGTTGCAGCGGCAGTATGTTATCTGGTCGCTTCGCTTGCCAGTTGGGCGCTCTTGGGTTTGTTGGGATGTGCTCTTTGCGGTCTTGCCGTGGGGATCATGTGGCCGGGCACCATCAGTTTATCTTCCCAACAGTGTCCGGCGGGAGGAACTGCACTGTTTGCTTTTCTGGCATTGGCGGGTGATCTTGGAGCAACCGCCGGCCCGGTTCTGGTAGGCAAAGTGGCAGAAATTACCGGCGAAAACCTGAAAAACGGTTTACTGGCCGCAACCATATTCCCGGCTTGTATGGTATTGGGACTCTTCTTTTTATATAGAAACGCCCGGAAAACGAATTAAAAATTTTGCCCCAGCCCCACCCCGGGTATACAGTACGGACTTTGCCGGAAGAGTGATTTTTATAATAGTGCCATATTGAAAAAAATACTTACCATGCTATAGTAATGCGCAAATTTTTCTTGAAATAGAAAAAGAATTATGCAAAATAACAATTGGCAGTGTCGATTGTTATTTTACAGCAGGTTTGTGTTTCCGGAAAGGCTATATGATATGTCTTATCATTTCAATAAAACAAAACGGTTTATTTTATTTTTCGTGGGCTTGACTGTTGCCGGAATCGGCGTGGCACTCAGTACCCGACCGGGGCTTGGAACTTCGCCCATTACCAGTCTGCCCTATGTGACGACCTTCAAAATCCCGTGGACCTTGGGGATGGCAACGATCGTGACCAATCTGTTTTTTATTCTGGCTCAACTCATAATCCTGAAAAAACGCTTCGGGTGGAAACATGTTGCCCAATTGCCAACATTGCTGATTTTCGGTTTTTTCATTGATTTAGGGATGTGGCTGACCAAATTTTATATTCCGGAATTGTATCTTTTAAGAATAATCGAAGAAGTCATAGGCTGTATTTTTCTGGCAGTGGGGATTGGTTTTCAGCTTGTTGCCAATATTTCGCTGCTGCCGGGAGATGGTTTTATACGGGTCTTATCGGAAGAATATCATATTGCTTTCGGAACGGTCAAGATATGTTTTGATTCTGCAATAGTTTTGTCGGCAATTATTTTTTCGTTATGCTGTTTTCATAATATTACCGGAGTTCGGGAAGGTACAGTCATTGCAGCATTTCTGGTAGGATATTTTATCAAAAAGCTTCAGAAATCAATGCGGAAAATAAAAATAATGCTGTTAAAATAATCGGTTTGCAAATGGGTAAATCGCTATAAGAAATATTATAAAAGGGGGCAGGTTCTGTTTTTCACTCCCCTGCCCGATTCAAATTGCCGCAGACTTTTATTGAGCAAATTGTTTTTCCGCACTGCACTTCTGTTGTTCAAGGGCTTGAACAATATTAGCGGCGGTTTGGGGATCCGCAGCAGTAAAATCGTATTCAATAACAGTTTCCCGGGTGCCGAAAACAGAAACGGATTGAACAGCCCGGAATGCCCCGGCAGTAGGAATTTGTTTATCTTTTCCGACCGCAATCAAACGGGATTTATAATTTATTCTGCCGAGAATAAACTTGCCTATCGGCGTGGAAGTTTCCGGAGAAACAGCCTCAACTTGCCCCTGCATAAAGTATCCTGAAATATCCAGATTCTTTCCGGCAGCACTTTCGGTAAAATTTTCATAGTTTGAATTACAACCGGCAGAGAAAATAAGAACTGCGGCGAACAGAAAAAGCGATTTTTTGTGGAAATGATTCATAAAAAGTACCTTTTTTAAAAAAACCGGGCGTTATTGCCCGATATTACCAAGTTATAAAAAAATTTGTTTTGTCAACATAAAATCCGATTTCCACCCCAAATTCACAGAATATTTGCAAAAAAATAAAAAAAAATCAATATTAAACTTGCATTTTCTTCAAAAGGTGGTATGTTAATAGAGTAATGCAAATAAGCACTACGAAATAAATCGGGCGTATAGCTCAGTTGGTTAGAGCGCTACGTTGACATCGTAGAGGTCGTAGATTCGAGTTCTACTACGCCCACCATTTGATACAGCAAGGACATTTTGGACAACTCCGATTGGAATTCCAAACTGTCTTTTTTTATTTTTCCTTTTATCAAATCCAGTTTATATTCTTTTCTGTTTTGAATTGCCCGCATAGTTTTGGGGAGGGCAGAAATGCCGGAATATTTAATTCTTAATATAGCTATTGACATTTCATTTTCTTTTTTTACTTCCGGTCTGAGCCTTTATGTTGACAAATGCCTGCATATATACAAAGGACTTTTTATCAATCAACTCGATAGTGTAAAAAATAGTATGAAAAAATGAAAAAAACGAGTGCGGACGGGGCTGGTACATCCGAACCCTTCCGCAGTCAAGCTAAAATCCGGCATAACCGGTCGCGTTTTACGCTCCCTTTTATTCCGTTTTTAGCTGTG
>JAZMZK010000010.1:0-70163 GCA_045585955.1 Victivallaceae bacterium | reverse complement strand
GTCAGAATTTTCGATGGTCAACAGCACCTCCCCATCGTGCCGGGCTGAACCGGTAAAAGGGTGATTTGAAACATTTTCATTTGTACGCTGCAAAACAGCAAAACTCTGTATAGTATTCCCTAAATCCATAACTCAAAACTTTTTATTTAACGCTATGTTCCCGATAAAGGTTGATATGGGAGCCTTGGGAAAGAGGGAAAAACCTTTTTGAGGAAAGGTTCTTTCCCTCTTCCCCCAACCCCATCACCCTTTTCCAAACCTTTTATTGGCATTTATCTATTTATTACACAAATAGATAAATGCCCTTTAAGTTTTGAAAAGATTTTATTCAACATCTTTACTGTTAATCAACCGATATTGGGAACAGAGCTTTTATTTAACAGAAAAATCCATCTTCAATAACGCATAGCCATCCATACGGTCAAGTTTGATAACTGCTTTGTTGCCTTTGACTTCAAACTCCAGATTTTTTCCGTCAGGAGCCAGCACGACTTGAGCAAGTTTGGCATTTTCCGGCAACTTGTACTCAATAACCAGATCGCATACTGTTACAGCATCTTCCATGGAAACACACAACCCCCGGGCTTCTGCGGCATACGCCATTATGTGCAGCAGTTCGCCGCCGGGTACGCTTTGCACCGCCATCCGGGCAAAACTGGGCAGCTGCGGGCACTTGACTTTTGTTTCTCCGTAAAGCTGTTCGAGCATATTGCCCAGCAAGATCCGGTGCTGATAGGGTGCACGGCTGTAATACCCCATTCCCAGACTGCCAGCACATTGGATAACTTGCTTATTGGCAGCGATAAAATCAAATTCGCTCGCACACTCCGGAGCGTTGTAGAAATTGCTGCGCAAGCCATCCCAGCCAAAGTTCATGTAGGGTTTGACTACTTTCATCAAACTTTTTGCATTGCTTTTGCATTGCATTGCTGTTGTATTGGCGTAGACCGACAGCGGCATATCCTGCAAATCTTTTGCCAATTCGCCTTCCGGGGCAAAGTATGCCGGTTCAAAGCTGGTTGTTTCGCAGAAGTTTGCGGGAAAGTTTTCCGGGAACTTGCCATCTTGCAACGCCGCCGAGCCCAAGGCAAGGACTTTTTTGCCGGATAGCAAATGATCGTCCAGTTTTTTCCGACCTTTTCCGCTTAAACATAAATCATCAGCAAGGATCAACAGCTTGTACTTGCTCCAATCGCAGAATTCGGTAACGGCATCGAACTGTATTTTCAATTCGTCCAGCATCCGTGCCAGCCCTTTTGCGGGCATGACTGCATTTTTATCGAAGACCAAAGCTATATCATTATTGTTGACCGCACCTTCAGTAAATTCATCGTACTGCTGGAGTTTGCTGTAAACCGCATGGATCCGGTCAAAAACTGCCATATCCATATCGCCCCGGGGGTGGAAATGACCGCCGATATCCGGGCGTAAACCTTGAGCAATGCCGTAGAACATATCGTATTCCAAAGCTGCCTGCGGACGCAAGCCGCCGAAATCGCCCCACTTGTAAAATCTGCCGGTCATGTTGAGCACCTGCCGGTCATCGCCCGCCAGCGAACGGTTGTACCTTGAATACAACGGCAGATAGTCATAGCCCCAGCTGCTGGTGGGCAGACACTCGCACTCAAAGTGGCTGTGTTCAGAGCAAAGCAGCTCTTTATCGTCGCAGTTGAAGACCATCAACGCTTCCGGCTTGATTTGTCTTATGGCAGTGGTCAGCATTTTAGCAAATTCTGCATAGCTTTGGCTGTTGAAATCCCGCAACGCCTTTTCGTTGCGGTAATCAATATTCAAAGCCTGCATCTTTTTCATGCAAACCGGGCAAATGCAGGGATAGACTTTAAGGCAGTCAAAGAAAAATCCATCCACCGGATAATTCTTTGCCACTTCCAACGCCATATTGCACAAATGTTCACGGAAGGGCGAATTGTAGCATACACTCCTTACAAAGGGGGAATTGCGGTTTTCCCGCAAGCTCAAACCTTCGGGACTTATCGCCATATATTCCGGGTGACGCAACAATTCTTCATCGCTCAAACCGGCGTTGAAGTAGGCACTCAAACGGATGTTTTTGCGTTTGCACGCTTCGGCGAGTTTCCCGAAAAAGTCGTAATCCAATCCGGGGTGCTGAATACCGGTTCGGGTGGAATAATAGGCTCCGCCCTGATTGCATCGCACATGCCAGGTGAGAAAATCCACCTTGCAGCGCAGCAGCTGATCGGTAAAGGCTTCCACATCAAATTTACTGCACACGCCCGGAATGGTTACCGGGGTGTGAAAGTCGTAAAAGAGAGCATATTTAAAGTTCGTACGCATAGATCTCACTCTTATTTTGCCGCCGGTTTGATTACTTCTCTTATAGAAAGATCATCAAAAAAGCTGTTGCATTTTGTTGAACCGTAGCCAATGCAGACAAAGGGCGTGGCAACTTTCTGGTCAAACTTGGTGTAAAACTCAAACTTTGTCCATTCATTATCTTTGGTAATGAGATTGCCCTTGAGTTTGGTACCGTAAATACGCAGTTCTTCGTATTGGGCGGGATTCATATTTTTGACCCAGATCTGAACTTTGTAAGTTTTGCCGAACTGCAACCCTTTCCGGCTTACCTGGAAAAGCCCGTCCCAGCCCATCGGCTTGATGATTTGCAGCATACCATCGCCGTTACTGTCGGAAACTATATGCAGTGAACGCTTGCCGCTTTTGGCAAACTTTGTGGATTTTTCACCGACCTTGGGCGTGTGATTGTTGTGCCAGATGCCGGTGGTTTCGGGCATTTCCATATCGCCATCGGTCACCAGTTCCGGGCCGAGGACTTCGCCGGTAGCCGGATCGGTGATATTGCCGGAAGACTTGACTTTTTTAGCCGCTTTGATTTCCGGACGGCGCAGTGCATCAAGTTCAGCATCGGTGATCTCTTCGATGGTGTAGTCATCGAACCAGACTACGGTGTTGTATTTTTCGGTATGAGCTTCGAGCTGACAGTTTACTCCCTGCACATCGCCTTTCCATGCAGTTGCGGGTACCGGTATAAAGACTTCGATCTTATGCCATTTGCCATCTTTAAGCACATCATATTTAAGTGTTTTTTCAAAGCTCAAAGAGCCTCCTACTGTACTTGCTTCCTTACCCAGCACTGAATTTTTGCCGTTGGGCAGATAGAGGATCATGCGGGCATGATCCTCTTTGCCGATATTTTCGGCACGCACCATTGCTGTAAAGCGATAGTTCTTGCCGGCTTCGAGCTTGAATTTCAGCGGGCGGCGGTACCAGACCATACCGGTCGGCAAACTGTCGGAGCGGTCGCACTTGAGCGAACCTTTGCCGCTGAAACCAACGGTTTTATCCCAGGTGAGTTTGGGAGTCATATTCCGGTGATGCCACGGAACCCATTCTTCCACACCTTTATTAAAGGTATATTTATAAAGGAGTTTGCCTTTGGCTTTGCTGCCGATCTTATTGAGTTCACGAGCGTTCAAATAAGGCAGATAGTATTTGTTGTAGGCATTTACATACCAGTCGCGGAAAAATTCGGCACGCATTTTTTCTTTACCGGCGGGAGCCAGTTCAACGGTCTGATTGATGGCTTCCAGAGCTTCGTCGATCATTTCGTAAGTCAGGGCATCCAGATAACGGCACTCTCTGCGTTGCAGGAAGGGTATTTCCTTATCGCCGCGGGAACGGAACCAATTGGTTTTGATTACTTCGCTGGTCCAGAAATTTTCCCAGACAGCGTAATATTTCTTGAACGGCACTGCCGCTTCTTTGCCTACGGCAAGCTCGAACCATTCGTCAATCAAAGCATCGGCATCCTGATTTATATCCCACAAAAGTTTGGTCATCATGTAGATTTCAGGACTGTTCTTCCATGCCGGACCGGGGCTCCATTCGCAGAAGTAATAACGCAAATTGTGTTTGTGATAAAGCTCTTTAAGGAACGAGGCGTTGAATTTGGGGTTGTAGATCGGTACAAGATAACTGCCTTCAAAGCCATAATCCCACCAGCCGAGCGTGGAGGCGGTTTTGTCCCATTCCTGCAAACGCTTTTCCAAACGGGCACGGTAGATCGGGTCAACATAGAATTTGAATTCTTCGCAAACCATCGGCACCACCGCCGGATCAAGTTTGACATTTTTGGGCATATCTTTGGTCACCCAGTAGTTGAGGATGCCGTAATAGCGGTCGGGATACTCTTTTTTGACGATTTCCACCACCTTGTTGACCCATTCGTAATAGCTCTGGCTTTCGGATTCTTTGGGCAGATGGGCGTTCTTTCGGGCACAATTTTCGCAGCGGCAGATGTTGCCGTTGTCGTTTACTGCCAGCGAGCAGTTATACAAATTGGGGTTCTTTTTGAAAAATTCGATCACCCGTTTGGCAGTTTCTTCGGCAATGCCGGGAGCGGTATAGCAGGGTTCCCAATACATAAGTTTCCAATGCGGATGGTCGGTCTTTTTCGGGAAACGGCGTTTGCCGTCAATCAGCGGGAAGAATTCGGGATGGCTCTTGATATAGATTTCAGGGTCAAGCAGGTTCCCGACATTGTGAACCATCTTGAGTACATTCGATACAGTCATACCCACACGGCGGGTCCAGTGAATGGTCTTCTGGAGTTTTTCGCCCCGGTAAAACGGGCCGTGACCGCCGGAATACGATCTGCCGGGGAAGTCCGCTACGCGGGTGAAACTCTTTGCCGGAACCACCCAGTCTTTATCTTTGTGCAGTATGACAGTGCCCAACTCTCCGGGCATAAGAATACGCAAACCGAGGTATTTTTCGAGGAAGTAAATCACCCCGTCAAGGGTGTTGTAGTTATCTTTGACCAGCAGTCTGCCGCCGATAACGATGTTTTTTTCATCGACAAATTTGACCAGAAAACCGTAAGGTTTGGGCATTTCTTTTTCAAATTTCTGCGTATATTTGCTCCAGCCGAGGTGTATATTTATAAGGTCGGCTTTTTCGGCAGCAAGTTTACTTTCCGGCACGATCTTTGCCCGCGAACTGAAAACCTCACGGGTATAATTCACCAGATCCTCTGCCGCCAGTTTGGTCGGCCAATCGGGATTGTCGGGAATCACCACGCGGAATTGCACTTTTTTGTCTTTGACCAGCGTCAGAGTTTCCGGCATTGCCGCAAAAACGGCAGCCGCAAAGGTCATCAGCACCAACAGTAAAAATTTTTTCATAAAATCACCTCTCAAAAGGTTGTTAAATTATCCACAATTCAGGAGTCCGCACCGGGTAATTCCGCACGAGTTCAAATTTCAAACGGTAAACGGGCAATTTGTTCCACAGCTCAATACACTCATATCTGCCGCAAAAAGCATCCACTAAATAGAGTGCATTCTGTTTGACCGGCCAGTAGTCAAAGTATTTGACATCGCTTTGCCGACGCCACTTTGACTTGTTATCTATATATGGAAACATAAAATTCACCGCTTCAAACACTGTACCGCCGTTATTTTTACGCTGTAAAAAAGCGTTGTACTGCGGAGTACTCAAGAGTGCCGCCAGACCGGCAAAGGCTTCCAGCGTAAAAAGCTCGTAGCCATAGGGTTTGGTGCGTTTGAGTTCCTGCGGCAACGAACCGCCGGAGGCTATTTGCTCAAGCAGACGGCCGGAAAAGTCGTTGCGGAACTCATCGAGCAGAGATTTATTCTCCGTTAAATGGGCAAACGCCGCCGCTTGCAGATACCAGCAGACTGCATGATTGTTCAAAGTATTGCGTTCATCAATACCCAATTCGGATGTACAGAGCCATTGGAGATATTGCTCAAACCATCCGGTAACAGCATTTACCAGATATTGCGGCATATCTTTACGGAACTTCAACACCGCCAGAGCCACTTCGGCAAGATGAATGGAATCAATAACGCCGTAATTTCTGCCGGGAAGCTGATTGCGGATCGCCTGACTGTATTCCAGATGCGGCAGCATGGAAATATTTTCATCGGCAAACCATATATGCCAATGTTCACAAAGTCTGTTCAGCAACTCTTTGCTGCCGCTTTGCATATATTCATGTGCCAGAAATCCGGTAATACAGCTCAAACGCATCAGAACTTTCCGATGGCGGTTGAAACAATCCGGATTGCTTTCGCCATCGCGGCTGATATATCTGCCCGCCGGATCATCAGGATCACGCCACCAATAGTCGGCTTCGCTGTAAAACTCCCGCTCATTACCGCAGGAGTAAGAGCTTTTAAGCGTAGTAATACCCCGCACGGGCAAATTCAATACCCGTGCAGTCAAATCTCTATTTTTCATCGTTGTTTACAACAGCTTAATCGTCACACAAGGGATTCCAGAGAATGTATTTCGCATGGTCGGCGGATGCGAAACTTTCGCCGTTAGGCTGGAAATATTTTTTATCGTGCCCCTCGCTGTGACCATCCAGATAATTCAAGTTGGCATTCACGCCATGATAATAAGGTACGCGACCCCAGTCGTTACAGTAAATGTATGAATCAGGAGCCTTGTTTTCGGTTATCAACATTGTTGCCGAAGGATCATTGGCTTTGGTAATAATAAAAGTTTTTCCATTTATGTTATTATTAGCATTACCGTTGACATGATCGTACAAAAACGGGTTGATTGCGTAGGTTGTGTACCAGTTTTTACCTTTGGCTTTATAACTGTCATAGCTTATATCGCCAGCGGAGGGACAGTCAAAAGATTTATACCAAGTTACACCGTAAGGGCTCGGACC
Source organism: Victivallaceae bacterium (assembly GCA_045585955.1). Taxonomy (GTDB): domain Bacteria; phylum Verrucomicrobiota; class Lentisphaeria; order Victivallales; family Victivallaceae; genus SIG78. The sequence goes on along the minus strand of JAZMZK010000010.1, from coordinate 63,457 downwards.
ATCAATCTTTTTGTGTTCATTGTATCCGGAGAGATAAGCCGCCCAAATTGCCGAAACGCCGCTGGCAGAACCCTGTTTGAGATAACCGCTCGGGATACAGTCTTTGTTATCGTTGGCATACATAATGTTGGCAAGAGCCATTTGTTTGAGCAAATTCAAGCAGTTGGCACTTCTTGCCCGCTCCCGGGCGGCACTCAATGCCGGCAGCAGCATTGCCGCCAGAATCGCGATTATTGCGATAACGACGAGGAGTTCGATCAGGGTGAAGCTGTGCTTCACCCGCCCATGGGCGGAATTTTGCGTTTCAAACTTTTTCATTTTTGGTCCTTTCTTTAAGGTGGTTTTATTTTTTAAGGTTTATTTTCAATTTGGTTTGATTTAAACAGAATACCTGCCGTAAATCACTCGACAATAATTATACAGCTTTCCGGGATGTAAATCAATGGCAAAAAAATATTTATTTGATTGCAAAATGTCGCAATAGATATTTTTACACCGTTACTGCCGCTCTCTGCAACTATATATAATGGGTTTTACACGCGGTGTTTTTTCTGATAAAAAGAGGTTTCTGATAAAAATTGATTGCAAAAATTCTTGCAATTATCTCAATGCGGTATTATCTTAAAAGCGAGGTGTTTTATGGAGCAGTATTTATTTCATCAATTCCGCAGTATTCCGGAAAATTACGAAACTTCACGCCTGTTTCACGCTCATGAATTCTGGCAGGTGGATTTTATTTTTGAGGGCAATGGTGTTTTGCAGGTAAAGGAAAAATCCGGGGTGGTGCTGCACAACTTCAAACACGGCGATACGGTTATCATAGCCCCCGGCTTGGAACATTGTTTTAATTATATGCAGAACCGTTCTTCATGGTTGAGCGTAAAATTTTCCGCCTCGGAGAGTGTCAATGCGGTAATGGTGCTGCCAGATGAAAAAATATTGCAGCACGCTGCGGCTATTCTCACAGAATCGTTGTCGCCCAAGGTCATGAGCCGGTCGGCCTCCATGAGTATAGTCAATGCTGCTTTGAGCGTGGTGATCAACCGCCTTATTATGGAAATTCAGGAAAAAAAGTCCAGTACCAGCAACTTTGTCCGGCAGATCAAAGAATTTGTCTATTCCCGCCGCGGCTGCGATGTGCGGGTCAGCGATGTAGGTGATTTCATGAATTGTACGGGCAAACACGCAGCATTGCGTTTCAATAACGAAACGGGTATACCGCTGAAAAACTTCCTTGACCAAACCAGAGCCGACTTTGCGGCAAGACTGCTGCTGACCAGCAACAAGAGTTTAACAGAAATAGCCAAACAACTTGAATTCCGTGATGTATACGCCTTCAGCCGCTTTTTCAAAAGGTTGACCGGCAGAACATTAAGCGAATACCGCAATCACAAACCCTATTCCTGCTGAAGCAAAATAAGGGAAATATACCCTAAAACGGCTCTGTGGAGCAATTATAAGAAGGAGTTTTTTATGAATTTGTTATATTATGATTTTGCTTTGTTACCGATAAAGGTTGATATGGGAGCCTTGGGGAAGAGGGAAAAACCTTTTTGAGAAAAGGTCTTTTTCCCCGCCTCAAGTACCGACCCTTATTGGGTACAGAGCTAAAATCAAAAAAAATGACGATTATATTTGAATTTGTCAAAAAATATAATAATGTATAGTGTTTGAATACTTTTTGGTCACCAACTGCACTGCAACCCTTGCTTCCGGAGGAAAAAACATCACCGGGCATCTGGGCGCAAGAAGTTGGAACACGCTGGCTATGCTGGTACGCAAGATATGATATGCCAGTAGATAGAATTTTTGTGTCGAAGCGGGGATTTTTTCCCGCTTTTTCCAATCATCCTGATAATGAAACAAAAGCAGGGCTTATATGAAAAAATCATTATGGTTTGTTGTCATTTATGTTATTGTGCTGTTTGCTGTTGTGCCCTGGCAGGCTCAATGCTGTACCAGTTGGATGATTTTTTCTGACCTGACCGGAAAAAACACACATATTCTCCATAAAAACCGGGATTCTATTTCCCGGAAAATAACCGTTGCCATAAGTCCGGATAATGCTCCGCGCAAATGGGTGGCTCTGGGGAATAACGGTCCCAACAGCGGGATGAACGCTTCCGGGCTTGCCGCTGTAATGAACAGCGGAGAAGTATGTATTGATCCACCCGATGTCAAAGGCCAAAAAACTACCGAGGGAATTATCCGTGCCGTTCTTGAATCGTGCGACAATGCCGCGCAAGCAGTTGCCGCATTAAAGAAATTTATTGCCGAAGGTAATTATTCGCATGGCAAAAGCGGTTCTATTTTTCTTTTTATGGATCAAAAAGAGGGTTATATTTGTGAAATTACCGCCAAAGTCTGTTCGGTTCAGCGTTATGAATCCGGCTATGCCGTGCGCGCCAGCAACTGGCGCAATCCCGATATGCTCAAATATGTCAGAAGCGATGTTATGCGTTTTCTCAAAGCCAGCGCCCGTGAATACAGTGCGTTTTCCGGTTTGAATAAGATAATTGATAACAACGGCAAGATCACTTTGCCTGAAATATTCAACTTGTCCCGCAACTTCCAGATGCCGAAAAAATCACCGTTAAAACGTGCGGTCTGCGGCAATACAACCAACTCCGCAGCGAGTTTTGAAATAGATAAACAATATCCGGATATACTTTCAACCGCCTATTTTGCCGTTGGCCACCCCCGCCACACGATCTATATACCGATCCCGATTTGTGTAAAAAGCATCCCTTCAATAATGAAAAGCCGCAAATGGTCGGCAACTGCTTTTGCGAGGCTGGATAAGCTGAAACTCGAATCGCCGCTGCCTGAAGAGTGGATAAAGTTTGAAAATGACTCCATGGCTTTGTACGCCAAAGCCCAAGCCAAAGCCCGGAAAATGCTGGCAGAAAACAAACGCGATGAAGCAGTAAAACACCTGAATTTTATCGCAAAAAAAATCTGGCGCAACGCAGCTGAAATCTTGAAGATCCATCAATAAGTTTGTTTTTGAGTATTTGTAGAGTTCAGCAGCAGCAGCTAAATCTGATTTTTGAGGCTCATAAGAATCACGCCGATAATACAGAGCAGAAAAGCAATCCGGCTCGGCAAGGCAATTTTTCCCGCAGATAAATTATACGGCACAACCATACCGGATTGAATGATCGCCCATGCTATTCCGTTGGGTCCGTTGCGCATGGCAGTTTGCCTTAAAAGCAGCATAAAAAATTAAACATACCGGCACACCAGAATGCTGCAAGGGACATAAAACGCACCGATTTATCCGCTGGATGATCCGGATGGATGCACAGCATCACAGCCGCCGCCACAACTATGTAAATGCTCTGAACGAGATTATTCAACTCATTGCATAGTTTACTTTGGCAAATCTCCTTTTTTCGTTTTTATCTTTTATTTCAGTTGCTCTTTTTTATATGTTCCGTTATATTATCCTGAAAAAAAGGATTATCGGGGATTTTATCTTTGTTTTTATTCCAACTACCCTTGACATTTGCCTTGGTTTTGCTTATATTCAGTTCACTGTAAATTCTTGTTATGCTTTTATGGGATGGATTATGCATAATTGCGCTGAATACCTTATTGTAAACAGCCGCTTTAAAGCGGTCAGAAATGTTTTACGCAGCCAGATCATCTCCGGTGAAATCGCTCCCGGAGAAAAGCTGCCGCCTACTGATGAACTTGCCCGCATTTACCATGTTTCAAAAGATACTGTTTCGCAGGCTATGAATTTACTTACCGCTGAAAAACTTATTATCCGGCGGCGCGGTGTCGGCACATTTGTTGCTCCGGATCTTAAATATATTCCGGAACCGGGATGCCGCAATATCGGTATTTATCTGCCGATGCTGAAGTCAGACCGTGAGTTGCTTGATCCGCAAATATCGCCCACGACTTTTCAGCTTTTTACCGGGGCATTGGAGGCTCTGAAAAATTCCGGCTATGTTTTGACTACGATAGCTCCATGCGATACTCCTTTGAGCGACCGGCTCCGGCATTTTCATATTGCCGGTCTGCTGCTGCCCAACCGCGAAGATTTCCTGGAAGATGTTATAAAATATCAGCTGCCGGAGATCATTCCGTGTATGGTAATGGGAAAGCCCAATCACTCCACCCGGCTTAATTATGTGGAAGAGATTTCGGACCGCAGCGTGGAGGATATTTTCAAATTTCTGATAAAAAAGAAATTCCGGAACTTTGGTGTTTTCAGCAGCAGTCAGCTGGATTTTCAGCGTACTGCCATCTTCCGCGGATACCGCAATGCGGCAATTGCTGCAAATTGTTACAATATCCGCTCTGAAAAACCCATCAGCGAACAAGCTCAACAGCTTGAGTACGATATAGCGTTGGATGAATTGCTCAACATGCCGGAAAAACCCGAGATTCTGACCGTTTTCCGCAGCCGTTTTCTCCCGGGCGTATTGCGGGCTTTGCAGAAGCGTAAGCTCCGCGTGCCGGAAGATATATCGCTGTTGCTTATTGAAAACGAAAGCGACAGACCGCCGGTTTATGAAGGAATGAATATTTCAAGCATTCTGCTGCCCAGCAAGTATAATTACGGCAAGATCGCCGGCGAAAAGCTTTTGGATTTGATCCGGCAGAACGAAACTTGTGTGCAGTACGATATTCCCTGGACTTTTCATGCCGGAAATACTTTGAAAAATAATTGAATATAAAAAAACAAGGAGGAAATACCGAATATGAAATTGATTGACTACATAATTTTTATAGTGCCGATGATCGGGGTCATGGCGTTGGGGTTTTACTCGCGTAAATATATTCGCGGTGTGGTGGACTTTCTCTCGGCGGGGCGTTTGTGCGGGCGTTATCTGCTGACTATCGGCGATATTGCCAACGGTATAAGTATTGTTGGCGTGCTTTCTTATGTGGAACGCAAATATGCCGTGGGGTTTGCGGTCGATTTCTGGAACCGTTTGCTTTTGCCGATAACTATTACGCTGGCTTTGTCGGGGTATTGCATCTACCGTTTCCGTGAGACCAAAGCTCAAAGCGTGGGGCAGTTTCTGGAAATGCGTTACGGCAGTAAACCTTTCCGCTTTTACTTTTCCTTTATCCGGGTGCTGGCTGAAATGCTTGCACACTCGATCATGCCGGCAGTGGCGGCACGGTTTTTCATCTATTTTCTGGGCTTACCGGAAACTTTCAGCATACTGGGTATAACCTTTTCGACCTTTGTGGTACTGATGTTCGGCTGTATGTCGCTGGCGATCACACTCATTTGCTGTGGCGGCACGCTGGCCAATGTGCTGACCGATACTTTGCAGGGGTTGCTTTGCGTGCCGATCATGGTTTTTCTGGGCGGATTTCTGCTGCTTAAATTTGACTGGGGTACGCAGATACTGCCGGTGCTTTCCGACCGCGTGGCGGGCGAAAGTTTTGTCAACAGCTTTGATATAAGCAAGGTGCGTGACTTCAACTTGTTTGCTATTGTTGTGTCGCTGGCTACAACATTTCTGCACCGTGCCACCTGGCTGGGCGGCGGAGCTTCCGGGGCGGCAAAGACGCCGCATGAACAGAAAATGGCATCACTGCTGGGGCAGTGGCGGGGATTTCTCGGAATATTGCTGCATGTATTGATCGCTTTGAGCATCATGGTATTGCTCAATCATAACGACTTTGCCATGACTGCAAAAAATGTCCGTACCGAAATTGCCGGACGCGTGGCACAGGATATTGTCAAAGATTCCAAAGTTCAGCAGCAGATGCTTGCGGCTTTTGCCGCCATACCCGAACACTCGCATGTTCCGGCAAGTGGTAAACCTTTGAGCAAAAAATCCAATCTGGAAACACCCTATATCGAGGCCGCAAAAAATGTGCTTGCCAGTGTTCCCGGCGGGCAGGGCAAAGTTCAGGAATTCCGCAGTTTGTACCATCAGCAGATGGTTTCGGTAACCATGCGGCATCTGCTGGGTACGGGTATGCTCGGATTGTTTGCTCTGCTGATGATTATGGCAATGGTTTCCACCGACGACAGTTACATATTCAGCTCGGCACAGACTATTGCACAGGATCTGATACTGCCGTTTTTCAAAAAAGCCCCCAGCCCAAGACTGCATATCTGGCTTTTACGCGGCAGTTCGATCTTTGTGGGGTTGTTCTTTATATTCTGCTGTCTGGCGTTTGCCCAGATGGACTATATTGAACTCTTCCGCATGACGGTTCTGCCGGTCTATCTGGGTGGTTGCGGCCCGGTGCTGATTTTCGGGCTTTACAGCAGATTCGGTACCAAACAGGGGGCGTGGACAAGTATGATTTCCGGGTTGATCCTTGCTTTGACCTATATAATATTACAACGCAACTGGGCGGATGTCATTTACCCGGCACTGGCGGCAAACGGTATGACCGAAAGCGTGGGCAATATTCTGGAGGCAATTTCCAGACCGTTCAATCCCTACATTGTCTGGACGATGAATCCGTACAAGATACCGATCAACGCTTACGAATGGTACTTTATAAACATCATAACTTCGCTGATACTCTATATTGTTGTATCCAAATGCACCTGTAAAGAGCCGTTCAACCTTGACCGGATGCTCCACCGCGGTATTTACAATATTGACGGCACAGTCAAGACCGAAACCAACTGGAGCATCAAACGCATCTTCACTGCTCTGGCGGGAATTACGCCCATGCACACCAGAGGCGACAAGTTTATTTCGTGGGGATTGTTCCTTTACAGTTATGTTTACACCTTCGGCGGCACATTCCTGACCGTGGCGATCTGGAACGCCATTGATCCGTGGCCGGCGGCGTGGTGGGGAACATACTTTTTGATCGTATTTCTGATCGTACCGATGTTTATGGCATTGGTAACATCCATCTGGTTCTGGGTGGGTGGTTTGCTGGATATACGCAACTTGTTCCGTGATTTGAAGAACCGCACCGCCGACGAGCTGGATAATGGCATGGTAATCAACGGTGTATCTATGGCAGATGCCGAAAAATTCAAAGCTCTGGAAAAAGAAAAAAATAAATAAAACATAAAAAAAGGAGAATTTGCAAATGAAAAAAGTCCAAACATTCACTTTGATCGAATTGCTGGTGGTTATTGCCATTATTGCAATTTTAGCGGCAATGCTTTTGCCGGCACTTTCGGCGGCACGCGAACGGGCAAAAAGTTCCAACTGTCTGACCAATCTGCGGAGTATGTCTCTGGCAATGAGTATGTATTGCGACAACAACAACGATTATTACACCGACTATTCTCCGACCGGGGATTCCAAGGCACGTTATACAGATGAAAGCGGCGAAAGTATTTACTGGCCCGAAATGGTAATGCCCTATCTTGCCGCCGGCGATACGGATCACAGCAGTTTCAAAAAATACAATGCTTCCGCCAGCGGTATTTTTTCCTGTCCTTCGCAGGCGTTGCTTCCGCTGAAGAATCCCGGCGACGGCAGATACCGTGCCAATGACGGCAGATATATATCCTACGGCTTTAATGAAATGCTCTACTGGCGTTGGAATAACTTGAACGGCAGCGGTTTACGGCAATCAATCACCCGCGGTAAGGTGGCTGACCCAAGTGTTACCATCGGTTTTGCCGATACTTACTACCCGGGCCATTCGGTTGATGAGTTGGGCTGCGGATATTTTATATACGCTTATAACCAAGTGCATTGCCGTCATCCGCAGAATGGCGATCCCCGCGTCGGCAGTTTCAATCTTTCGTGGGCAGATGGGCATTGCTCAACGGAATCTTTATCCAACGCCACCGCCGCCAATACCGGCAGTAATCACAAGGCGTTTTTCCTGAAGTATTCCGGGCATGGCTACAGCCAGGCGGTTGCTCCGATCCAATAAACAAAGCAAAAGGTGTGTTTTATGAAAAAGATTTTTTTGTCCGCTGTTATGCTGTTAACGGCATTTTTGCCGCTTAAAGCCGCGTACCGTTATACATCCGATATTGCCGACTGGCTGCCGATTAAACGCCTTGCCGACGGCAGAGCCGAAGCGGTCACTGTTGATAATGTAAAGGCTTTCCGCCTGACGACGACCGGCGGCAAAGCGAAGTATTTTTTGCAGAATCATTCGCTTATCAAAACCCGACCCGGCAGTAAATACCGCCTGACTTTTAAGGCCAAAAGCAATATAGCCAGTCGCAGTGGAGCACGGGCAGGGGTGTCGTTTTTTACCGCCAACGGCGACCGTGCCGGCGGCAGACGTTATACCGTTATGACCCAGTGCGGCAATAATAAAGAGTGGAAAGATTATAAACTCGACTTCACCATCCCTTCTGACGGAGCATCATTTGCAGTGGTCTGCTGTATCTATCAGGCGGCAGGTACGGCTGAATTTACTGCTTTCAAACTCTTTGATGCTCAAGGCAATGAGATCAAACTGCCCAATGGCGATTGCAGTAAAGCTCCGGTAAAGGTGGCTCCGAAAACCGCCAAAAAGAAAGCCGTCAAAAAGCCGGTCAAAAAAGAGTATATACCCGAAGATGCCGTCTGGAGTTACCGGTTCAATGCCGACGGCAGAGAAAACTCAATACACATTACCGGTCTGACTCTGGATGCCGAACTGGTTGACTATACCGGCAAGGGCAATATAAAACTGCTCAAAGGCCGGGGCACCGCCCGTTCGGAACATGCCATGAAATACAATCTCGGTTCGCCCATGGGCTCCAGTCATTGGCGTTTCTGCAATATAACCACTTTGGAACAGGTGATGGTCTTCAGCAACGAAGCCATCCCGCTGACCGGCGGTTTCAAAACAACAAAGTTTGCCATACCTTTTACCGGACATTTTGCGGATTGGCAGAGCAGTTTTGCCAAAGGTTCTTACGCAATCCGCGGTCATCACTACTTTCAGGTGCGTGACGGCAAAAAACTTGTTACAATGGCAAGTGCCAAAAAAGTTGATGCACAAATATCGCCCGAAGCCGGATTTTTCGGCAACAGCCGCACCGGCAATAAACAGCCGTTGCAAGATGGATTGTTCACGCTGGCAAATTTGAAAAATTTCAAGCTCGAAATAAGTGATTTCCGCTCCAGCGGCAAAGCCAACGGCGAATTTGCGTTTCAGCTGATTTTAACCGATGCGGATAACGATAAATTTATTATCAACCGGGCTGATAAGATAACCGTAACAGCCGATGGCGAAACACTGGAATGTGCCCCGCAGTTCGACCGCTACATGGTGCCGACCGGTTATTTTGCCGGTAAATTCGGCAAAACTCTGCCCGGAAAACTGAATATAAAACTCGATTTGCGTGCCGCTCTCCGCAATGGAGTCAAAAATGTAAGTGTGGAAAAATCATTCCCTGCCGCCAAAACCGGACTTACGGTTTTTCAGCCGGACAAAAAAGAGTTTGTCATCAAAAAGAATGAAGCCCGTGCCGTCTGCTTTCATCCGCAATATCTGCCTAAAGACGAAGCCGCCGGCAAGGCGATGATCCGCGATATTATCAATAAGATGAAAAAAGCCAATCTGAACGAATTTTTCAGTTTTGCTATTCTCAACCGTGCCAACACTCATGTTAAAATCGGCAATAAATATATGCTTGATAAGCACAAATGGGATGTTTTCGCCGCGTTGCGGGAAGAAACCCGCAAGGCAAATATCAAGTTCGGTGCATTGGTCTGTCTGTTGCCGGAAGGTGCGGAAAAGCCCAAAGGTTTTCTCGCCGCACACCCGGAATATGCCATGCGCAATATCAAAGGCGAGCGTATCGGCTGGATGGATCCGGCGGTGCCGGAAGTGCGGGAATACCGCATAAAAGATATCTTGGCAATACTCAAAAAGTACGATGTCGATGCCCTTGACCTTGACTACACCCGTATGGCGGCATATCCCAGCGATCGCGGCGCTGAACTTTACATGAAAGAATTCGGCAAAGACCCCCGCAAATTTGAACACAGTTCCCCGGATTACATCCACTGGTACACCTGGAACAGCAAACACCTTACCCAATGGATCCGGGATATTCGCTCAATGATGAAAAAGGATTTTCCGCAAGTTAAACTTTCAGCGTATGTGCAGGGCTACCGGCATGGTGAAAACGCTTTGTGGCGTGAATTGCACCAGCCGTTTGCCGACTGGCTGAAAGAGGGCTTGCTCGACCGGATCAATCCCACCGGCTATGTCTATGATATGCTCATGTACCGCTGCTGGGTGAAGCGTCAGGTGGATTACTGCCGCAAACACAATGCCAATATACCTGTAGTGATAACTGTTGGTGTAAAGAGCAGTCATGGGGCAGTGCTTGACCTCAAGGAGCTGGTCGATCAGATCGACGAAGCCAACAAGCTGGGCTGCGAAGGAGCTTACTTCTTCCAGTGGTTCGGTTTGGAGCCGTTTCTCGATGGTTTGAGCAAAACCCGTTATGCCGAACCTGTGCAATAAATAACAAAAACTGCTCCGACTGACCTTGCCGGATATTTGCATATAAAAATAAATAGCTGACTGGAACAATATCAGGATATGTCAAATGGAATATTGTTGCAAGTTTTACGATGCACCAATATTCCATTTAATTTTTTTCAATATCAGCCGACAATACTTAAAAATCCATAGAATCAACACTATATTTTTATGTCTTCAAATCAGTAAAGTTCGTTGCAGTTAGAAAAATCCGCAAAATGACCATAAAAACCATTTCACTCCCAACATAATATTAGTTGCTGATTACATGATGGTAGTGATATTAAAAATCTGCCCTTAGCACAAATCTTTTAATTTCTTTACCAATAGCATATTAGAGCTGTTTTTATATGTCATAAAAATATTTTTCCAATCTTCTTTGCTGTCAATTTTATAACGAGAGCAAACTTCTCTTTACAACCATATCGGGATCCAAGCTGCCCGGAGCGCTTTGCTTTTATCCGGCAACTTGCAACAGTACAGCCTAATTCCGAAGTTGACAGCTGATTTGCCAGAGTGTTCATCACCCGGTGCTCCGAACCTGGGGGGCATATCAAAATAGATCAGGCGTTTCGTTGTTGTTTCGCCGGTGATCAGTTGCTTCAGTTGAAGCCTTTCCGGTCGGTCAAGCGGCAATACTCCTTAAAATAGCGTTTTGCCAACTCGTATTGGCTGGGGGTATCGAAGTGCACTCTATCGCCACGGTCGGTCAAACCTTCGGCGGAAACGATTCCGGCGTTGGCGAGTTCGGCTGCCGCCTGACGGATATATTCGTTATACTCTTTAACGGCAAAGCATTCTTCATTCAGAAAATAGCCGATCTCACCCAGAATCACCGGCACATGCTCCAACGCCAGATCCCGCCGGAAGTTGTTGATTACGGTGATGAGTTTTTCCTTGTAATCCGGAGTTTTGAATTTGGCATCGCTTTCGCCCTGATGCCACAATATCACTTCGATTTTGCCAAACTGCATGGCATAACGAGCCATAGCTAAAGCGTCATCGTAAGGGCGGCGGTCGCTGTATTTATCTTTGCCGCCGGGCAACCAGGCATCTATGGCTGTACCGCCGACTGAAACCGGGATCAAGCCGATTTCTGAACCGGGGAATTTTTCCTGCAAAAGTTTGGCAAAAGTCCGGCCCGGTCCCACGCCGCAGCGGCGCCGGTCGTTTATTTCCAGAGCTTTTTCTTCAAAGGGGTCTTGGGACTCATTCAACCCCAACTGATTGATCCGGTCGTAGTTGAAGGGGTCGATGGCGGGTATCCACACTTTATCCCACCGCAAAGCGGTGATCCCCGGCAGTGCGGTTATATCATCGTTTGTCAGATAGCCCCGACCGGACATATTGGACTGCCCCGCCAGCAAAACCAGCTTTTTCTGCGGTTGTTTTTTATCTTGAGAGATCATTTTTTTTTAACGAAGACAAAAGTTCCCGGCAATATTTCCGCAATGCTTCAGCGCGCTGATGATCGTTGGGGTAATCAACTGCACTCTGGGCGGCTTTGCGTAATTTGGCTTGGATTTGAGCATTATCTTTGTAACGCAACGCCGTTTCCCGCAGCAGCCACAGATCCTGTACGCCCCGGTGCCACGCCGCCAATCTGCGGGAGGGTACGGTAGAGTTTTCCACGGGGTAGACCAATGCGGTATCATTCATCCGGGTATATCCCCGGCGGTACCATGGCGAACCGTAATACTGACCGCCCGCCCAGAAGCCTATTCCGCTGAAATCCCGGGCAAAAGCGGCATGGAATTTAAGCGTGTAATCCGCATAAGGATTTTTGAGCTTTTCGTTGCCGCCTGCACTGTAATAATAGAGCAGTTTCATAGCGCCTTTTTTATTGAGAAATTCGTGGAACTCCTGCAATGCATCCTGCTGCAAAGTGCGGGCGTGGGGCATCCACACATCCACATAGCGGTCGATGCTTTTGACTTGCACCATATCGGTACGGGATGAATCCAGAATCACCCGGCTTTCGGGGCGGCACTCCTTGATCCAGCGGGCAATGCGTTCGGCGCGTTTATCGCTGCACTCGTCAACGGGGCAAATCAAAACTTTTTCGTTGGGCACCCCGGCAGCCTGCAAAGCATCGGCACAAGCCTTGAACCAGCTTTTGAAGGCTTTTCCGTAAGCCTCCGAATAAAAATCCAACCCGAAAAGGTCTTTGCGCAGCACCTTCTTTTCCCAGATCGCCAAATCCCAGTAGATGTAATCAAACTCTTTGCCGATACGGTTCAAATGATTATTCAGCAAGGTAAAATCCAGCTTCTCAAGCAAATTGCCCTCTTGGTCGGCTTTGGGCCGGGGAAAGTGGCGCAGACCGGTCAGCATGACTGCATTAAAACCGTATTCCCGCAGCATTTTATATTGATTGCGAACCAGTTCCGGACGCTGGGCAGCGAACTTTTCGGGTATGTAATCCCAACCGAAGACAAAGGGTTTGTTTGCTTGGCTCAAGGTGGTATCACCCACCAGATCAAATGTTACCGGCAGGGCGGTTACAGGCATAGCACCATTGTCGATACCTTCGATAACCAGCGAGCCCACACCTTTTCTGCGGCTGCCGTCGGCACAAACCCGCACAAATATCTGCACTGTTTCTTTCGGGGCAATGCGCCACACTCCGGCGGGATTAGGTGCAAGCACATCGTAAACGCATCTGCCGTCAGCTGCCGCCACCGGAGCGGGGGCAAAGAACTTTGCCGGAAATCCGGGGATGCCTTGCAGCAGAAAATCCCGTGATTTACGGCTGTGGGCAAATTTATCAGCTTCCACACCAAACAATCCGGCGTGGATGGTGATGGTTTTATTGCTTACATTGGTCAGATTCCATGCCAGATCCTGCACTTCGCCGGGGAAAAAGCTCTGCTGAACTGCGGCAACTTGCAGCTTGCTGTCCGGAGCAACATTGCCGCTGTAAGGAAAGACGTTCTGGATGATCAGCGGCAGTTTGGACTTGGCAAAACTTTCCGCAAAAGCCAGTTTTTCATAACTATTGCGCATCTCGGTAAGTTTGGTCAAGGTTTCCGGCAATTCCTTGATGTTTTTCCGGGCGGAACCGTTGCAGAGAGCTTTCACCTCTCTGGCAAGTTTTATGAGTTCCGGAGAGGATTTTTCATTTACGCTTTTGATAAAATCGCTCTGTTTATCCAACACATCGCCCAGCGTGCCGAAGAAGAGATATCCGTGGCGGGATACGCTGTTGTGACTGCCCATGGTGGCGGTCCAGCCGCTGTTGTTGCGTGCCCGCTCGCTATAACGGAAAAATCCACCCCGCCAGAGAGTTCCGGCGGTGAGCTTACGGGGCGTAATGGCATCCACCGGGATCGCCGCTTCGATCACCCAGCTGTTTTCGCCGCAGCTGGAAGCAGTTTTCCACACCGGGTTGAAGCCGTGGAAATCGCCGTTGTCGCTGTCAAAATGCTGCCCTGCCATATCGGTAATAAAGTGTTTGTATTCATTAAGATAAATATCCGGCACAAAAAAGCACTCCATGGCATCGTTGTTCCAGACTTTGCTGTCGTGCATGGGGAATTTGCGCACTTCAAGTTTTTTGGCTCCGGGAGCATCGGCGATCATTGCCGTATAGATATATTTGCCATCGGTAATAAGTTTGACTTCTGCTTTATGGTCAGCTTTTTTGCCGCTGCCGCTGTTGAGAGCTATGGGGAGAACAGCGGCTTTTTGCCACGCAGAATCATTGCACTTGCCGTCGATGGTAATAGTTTCATTGGTAAAGGGTATACACGCTACCGGCAGATCTTTGACCTCCACCGGGCTGGACAGATCCACTTTTTCAGGAGCTTTTACCGTAAAATTGGCTTTATTGGAGCCAACGAGCTTGATAAATTTTTTGGTCCCCGGCTGGGACATCCGGAAAGCGATCATACCTTTTTCGCCGGGAATAACATTTTCGGGCACGGTAATTCTGGCAGTGTATTTAAGAGTATCGCCCACCTTGAAATCTTTCAACCGCCACGGGGTAGTCCGGGTGCGGGGTATGTTGCCATTGTGTTTGCTTTGGGCAAAGTTGTAATAGCCGCCGGGGCGCAGATGGGCTTTGCCTTCAAACTCCAACACCTTCAAAGTAATATGAGCTGCCACCTGCTGACCGGGGGCAACCTCTTTGGGAGCCTTGATTTCCAGCACCTGCAGCTTATTTTCGGCGGCAGATGGGAATATGGCAAATGCCAAGAGCATTGCCGCAACAAGTAATTTCTTCATAAAATATTATCCTTTTACATTTTATATCTTATTAATAATCGCGGTCGAGGTAATAAAAGAAGCAGCAGCGGGATTGATCGTTGGGTACTTCCTGATAAGTGCGGCCTTCGGCGTGGCCATCCACATAGACCTGATGATTGCGGTCGTTGTGGGAAAATACCATGTGCTGCCCTTCGCCGGCACCAAACTCACGGGCATGGTTGGGATAGATATTTTTCTTGCTTTTGGAAGTTGCTACTTCGTTATCGTAACAGGTTTTCTGAAAGGTTTCGATAAATACCGGGGTCTTGGTGGGGAAGCAAACCGCCGATTGTACATTTGAGAACAATATCAGGTGGGCGCTGTATCCGTTGTTGACCCGGCTGGTGCCGCCAGCACCGCTGCGGTAGTTCGGACATTCCAAACTGCTGCTGTTGGTCATAGTACCGATGGATTGATAGTATAGTTTGGGCAATATACTTGTCCAGACATAGTTATTGACATGTTCGGGAACGCCAGACGGCACTTTACTGGTATGTGCATACGGGGCATAATCATTATTATCATCACAATAAAGCCGGTACATGGTGTGCCAGCTTTTCAGGTTATTGAGGCAGTTGCTCGCCACAGCACTGCTGCGTGCCGAAGAAAGCGCGGGCAGCAGCATGGCAGCCAGAATGGCAATAATGGCAATAACGACCAACAGTTCGATCAAAGTAAAACTTTTCCGCTCAAAAAATCTATTCAGCATTTTAATATCCCTGTTCAGTTAATGATTAAAAAACCTTACATCAAAAAACATTGCATTTATTATACTCAATTTTCCGGCAACATACAATGTATAATTTAATAAAAATATGGACAAAATAACTTTTTAAAACATTAACATTTTAACTGACAATATGTTAGGTGTGATTTTTATTATTTCCGTCCGTTACAGTTCAAGCAGATGCTCTTTGCGGTATTTCATTGGCGACATGCCGTAGTTTTTCTTAAACAGTCTTGAGAAGTAAAATTTATCCTGAAAGCCGCACAAAACAGCTATTTCCTGAATTTGTAACTCATTATCGGTCAAAAGATATTCTGCCTTTTGCAAGCGGCATTGCAAAAGGTAGTTGTGGGGCGGTTCGTGGTAGAGTTCTTCAAAAACTTTCCGGAAGTAGGAATAAGAGATTTTCATCTGCTTTGCTTCGTGCCGGAAATCCCACTCCATTTCGGGCGCATGGTGGATCTCTTTTATCAAATCGTTCATTTTTTGGGTAAAAGGATTGCGGTGCTTGAACTGCTTTTGCTGCTGTTCTGCCATTTGCAGCAAAAGCTCCGCCAAAAGCAGCACCGCCCGGGCGTGGTTGCGGCTGCGTTCCGCACCATGCAGCAGAGCGATCAATCTGGCAAATTTATTGAAAAAATCCACCGGATTCACTATCGGGATAAGGGCATTTTTGCTCAAACAGCACAACAGCCCGCCTTCACGCCATTGCTCGGCCAACTCCCCACGGAAACATACATACAAGTGGTGATAGGTGTTCTGCGGGTTGCCATAAGCAAATTCAGCTTGGGGAAACGCCAGAAAAGCACAAGGTGTGCTGCTGGTTTCTTCCAAACCATTGTCGATTTTCAGCGAAAAATCCCCGGCGTGGCAGTAGTGGATGGAGTAGTAATTATCGAATGTTCTGCCGGGGTGGTAGGACTTGCGATCCGGCAGATTGGCCGCCCGGATAAATTGCAAGTTCTTAAAATAATCCATTGTTCACTACCTCCGGAAAAAAATTATACTATTCGCCTTATTTGCCGTAATGCTCACGCATAAAGCTGCCGAAAAATTCAAAACGCTCCTGCAATACACTTTGGGCGTGTTTTACCAGTTTTGCCGAAACTTCCTCATTATCCAGCATTTGCATAACCGCTTCGGGAAAACGCTCCCGGTCGCTTGCCAGATCAAAGTCAAAGAGCCATTCACCAAGACCAATATCCACCCACATCTGGCTTTTGCTGCCGAATTCTTTGGTGCGGCAGACCATTGCGGGTATACCGTTGCCGATGGCCATGACTTGCGAGTGCATTTCTATACCCCACACGCCCCGGCTCAATTTATATACGCCCAACGCCAGATCCGCTTCCCAAAAGTGATCCGGCACCACGATAAAGGGTTTGACATCCGCCGGGAACATGCTCAAAAGTTCATTCCGGCAAAGCCGGATCGCCGGTTCCGTTTCCGGCGAAAGCAGCACCTTTAACCCCTTTTCCCGCACCACCCGGCAGGCGGCTTTTACCAATGGCTCCATATCCTGAACGATCATGCTTTTATTGTAGGCAATACGGTCTTCCGGATAAGTTTCGCCCGGGCAGAACTCCCAGGTGGGAGTGTAGCGGTAGCGGGGCAGACAGCAGACAAATTTGCCTTTTTCCAAACCGTGCCGCCGCATAAAATCCACAGCTCCGGCATCGTCGGCAGCATCAAAGAGAAAAGCTCCATCGGGTACAAAAGCTGTGGGTACGCCCAGTTCCGCTTTTTCCGCTGCCGCCAATGCCACACTATCCCGCAAAAAGATAAATCCGCTCTGTCGCATCTTTTCAATATCTTTAGCCGCAAAGCCGATCCCGGCAGCGGCGTAGGGTTTGTTGCAGAATTTGGTAAAAGCCTCCACATCCCGGTGAACAGCTATACCGGTACCGGGGCCGATCAGCAGCAGATCGCACCAGCGAACCGCATCTTCCACAGCTTTACTGGAGCCATCAAGTCTGCCCCAAACGATTTTTACATCAGGGAAACGCCGCTCCATCATCCGCTGCATGGGTTCGGAAAGGGGTGCCGAAGCCCAGACGGTAACTTCGCACTCCGGCACAAACTTTTCCAGCACCGTGATCGCACCCGGGCCGTGGGCGGTGGTACCCACATTGAAGTTGACCACTTTGCCATCTTTGACGACTTTGCGGAAATCACGGAGCAATATCTTGATTTTTTTCACCGGGCGTTCTCCTTTTTTCTCTGTACGGATAGTTTCACGGGCTTGCAAAGGTTCCGGTATAATGCTGAATATGGACAATATGATAAAAACTGCCGCCAGTTTACGCTGCCGGGAAAGAATCTTCCGACCACACCGGCACACCGCTTTACCATCTGTTTCAGACACCAAACCCACCTCATTTACTGCATAACAAATTCAAATCGCCTTTAATATAACAGCTTTTGCAGCAAATGCAATGTATATTTTGATCGAAAAAATGGATAATATGACTTTTCAATATAACAAACAGGCGTTACAACTCGATCGTCATGCCGTCATACGCCGCATCCACCGGGAATTGCACCAGTTTGCGGCATTGGGCAATGATGTTTTTTTCATCTTCAAGCATGGCTCTGCCGTGATGCACAAAAATCAAACGCCCCAACTTTATTCCGGAATCCGCCAGATAGCAGCACACTTTGCATGGATCATTATGCCCGTTTTCCATCAATAATATATCGCAATCTTTGAGCCAATCTGCCAAATCCTGAATGTTGCGTATATCGCCGGAGTAAACGATTTTTTTGCCTTCTGCTGTAATGCGGAAACTGAAAGAGCGGGGCGTACCGTCAGGATCCGGCGGCAAATGGCTGTTGCCCACCGCTTCGACAGTAATGCCATTGCTCCAAACCACGCCTTCCTGCAACCGGAACATGGGAGATTTGCAGGGAAATTCCGTTTCGGCAAGCAGATCAAAAACCGCCTGCACCTGATTGAGCGAAGCTGTGTAGATGGGCAGTTCAAACTGCCACGGTTGTTGGTTGCGGGCGCGTATTTTGCCGATGTTCCAAAGCAAATTTGGCAAACCGCCCACATGGTCAAGATGGGGGTGCGAAAGAAAAACTGCCCGGGATCGCCGCAGATCCAGCCCCGCCAGATGCGCCGTACAGGAGCAGTTTTCGCCAGCGTCGAACCAGAAAAGTTCATCATGGAATTGCAAAACCCACGAAGTGTGGTGCCGCCCGACTTGGGGTTCCGTGCCGGAACAACTGCCCAACAAACAGATTTTCATAATCTAAAAAAAGCCTCTTGATCATAAATATTTATCGAATTTTCAACCGGATCTACCATAAAAATACTATAACACAGAACACACCATTTTCAAGTTTTCAGCAGTAAAATATCGGCAATCCACTTTCAGCTCAACCGGACTGAACAGGATTTTTTGACACTTCAAAAGCAATCACCCAGCCAACAACTTCGTAACTGTCGGCTATAATCGCAAAAAAACTATAAAAAAATACAATAACAGCAGTTTTTTATAAGAAAATTAGAGAAAAATATATTGATTTTTGCCGTAAAATAATGTAAACTATTTTTGAAGCATTTTCAGAAATGGTGTTTTTATGGAAAAATATGATGTTATTATTGCCGGGGGCGGTGTGAGCGGTTTTGCTGCCGCCATCGGTGCAAGTCAGGCGGGGGCAAGGGTTTTGCTCTTTGACCGGCAGCCGTCGGCAGGCGGTACAGCAGTCTATGCCATGACTCCGGTGCTGGGCGGCTGGAAAGCTGACCGCAAAGGCGGCGGCGTGGCGGATATGCTCAAAGAATATCTGGAAAAACGCAACGAACTTATCTGGCGGGGCGGCAATGCGGATACCGAAGAAGAGTGCCTGCAAAATGCGATGCTTGCTTTGCTTGAAGAAGCCCATGTGGATATGCTTTTTGATGCGGAACTGGTCAGTGCAAAGTGTGCCGCTGACCAGATAGTTTCCATAACAGTAAAACAGAATTCGGAGCTGCTGGAATTTGCTGCCGACAACTTTGTGGATGCTACCGGCGAAGCCGCTCTTGCTCTGGTGGCCGGAGCTTTGACCATTGTTCCGCCAGTGGAGTTGAGCATGACCAAAACGCTGATGTTCAAGGTCAGAAATATCAAGAGTTTCGATAAAGTTTCCATCAATAAGCGTTTCCGGGAAAAAGAGTTCCCCATCCCCGGTCAGGATAAATTTATGGGTACGCAACTTTTGCGTGACAACGAAGCCAATTTAAATCTGACCGCCGTGGTGGGCGATGCTTCTCTGCCGGAAGAGCGTGAGCGAATGTACCGGGAACTGCAAAAACAAGTTCCCGTCATCGTAAAGTGGCTGCGGAAAGAGTTTCCCGAATTTTCCGAGCTTGAAGTGGTGCGTGTTGCCCCTATTCTGGGGGTGCGTTACAGTCGCAGTATCGTCAGTCGCCGCCAGCTGGTTTTAGCTGATATGCAAAATAGCGAGCCGCCGCCGGAACCGGTAGCTTTTTGCGGTTCTTACATCGGCGGACATTATATAAATGGCTACTCTTCGCCCTGGGGCCACGCCATTACCGGCAAACCCGCCATACCTTACGGCTCATTGCGTTCGGCAAATATCAATAATCTTTTGGCTTGCGGCAGGATCATTGATGTTGACCCCAGAGTGATAAGTGCGGTGCGGCTCTGCGTAAACTGCATGTCCAGCGGGCAGGCAGCGGGGATCGCCGCCGCTTTGAATATACCTTCATACGATGTTTTAGCTGAAGAATTAAAAAGACAAAAGTGTTTGATCCAATAAATTTTTAACCACGGGAGAAGAAACTGATGAAAAAAGATGCAAAAAATTTCACCTTGATCGAGCTTCTGGTCGTAATTGCCATCATTGCGATTTTGGCAGCAATGCTTTTGCCGGCACTTTCGGCGGCGCGGGAGCGGGCGCGGTCGTCGCACTGTTTATCCAACATGCGGCAGATCGGCATGATACATCAATTTTACAGCAACGATTTTCAGGATCGTCTGATGCCCGCTTATTACGCTGGCACTAATAACAACTGGCATTATCCGGGGCAGCCGATCCACAAACTCTATTTTGGCGAAGTGAGCAATACCAGTTGGGCAAGAGATTTGGGCGGCCGCGGCTGCCCCAGCCGTTCCGATACTATTATATCCGGCAGCGGCTACGGCAACCGCTGGTACAGTTTTATTGTAAATACAAATATAATGGGCACCAAAACTCTTCAACCCATGTGTTTGGGAAAACTCAAAAATCCTTCCAACGAGGTAGTAATGATCGACCAGCTTGATACTAATACGCAGAAAGTCTTCAATGCCGGCACTGCCAATGACCGTTTGGGCAAACACCACGGCAATATGGGCAATGTTATTTATGCCGACAGCCATGTGGAAAGCCTTGCAACTATCACCGAAGACAAACTGCCCAGCGATTATACCCTGATCGCATGGTAAGTTCTGTAACGCCGGAGGATAGATAGTTTTATGGGAGTATACGATTTTGATCGGGTGATAGACCGCCGCCCCTTCAGTGCATGCAAATATATCGGGCTCGATAAATCTTTGATCGCTATGAATGTAGCGGATATGGACTTTGCTGTTCCGCCGGAAATAACCGAAGCCATGCACCGCCGGATCAATTGTACCAATTACGGTTATACCATAATGAGCGACGAAGACTATCAGGCGGTCATCGACTGGTCATACAAACGCCACGGCTCAAAGATATTGCGAGAGGAACTTATTTCTACTCCCGGCGTGCTTAACACCATGCGTTGCAGTATGTATGCCTTGACTGAACCGGGGGATAAAGTTGCGGTAGTGCTGCCGCTACATACACCCTCGATCCGCAGTGCCGCCATGCAGGGGCGTATCCGTTGCATCAGTTGGTTGAAGTGCGATAAAAATGGTGATTACACTTTTGATTTTGAAGATCTGGAACGCCATTTTCAAGATGGATGTAAGGTTCTGATGCTTTGCAGCCCCCATAACCCAACCGGCAGAGTCTGGCGGCAGAACGAAATGGAAAAACTTGCTGAATTGCTGAAAAAGTACAATGTTTTTGCCATTTCTGACGAAATCCACCGCGATTTGATTTATCCCGGACACCGGCATTCAGTGCTTGCCGATCTGCCGGGTATGCGAGAGCGATGTATAACAGTATTTTCCGGCTCAAAAACTTTTAATCTGGGTGGCTGTCATATCGGGTCGGCAGTTATAGCCAACGCAGAAGTACGCAGCAAAGTGCGTGATAAACTTTATGAGTTCGGGCATGAATGCGGCAGACCGCCGGTCTTTTCGCTGGCGGCCCAAACCGCAGCGTATCAACACGGAGAAGCATATTTGGAGGAATTACTGGTATATCTGCAAAAAAATATTGATCTGACAGTGGAGTATTTAGCAGATTTGCCGGTAAAAGTGCGTCGTCCGGAAGCATCTTTTCTGCTGTGGGTGGACTGCCGCGAACTTGATTTGAATACTGCGGAGCTTAACGATTTGTTATCAAGAGCCGGGATTGCTGCCGACCCGGGACATTACTACGACACCGATCAAATCCACAACTACACCGGTAAACAGCACCACTTCCGGCTGGCAGTCGCCATGCCCCGGAGCATTCTGGAAAAGGCAATGAAAAATTTACGCAACATACTTGAAACATACAAAAAGTAAAACAGGAGATTTTTACGGGAACTGCAAAATACTTTTTAATTTTCAGCATTAAGAGGTAATTTCAAAAGTCATTCAACACAAAGGCAAAGGCTATGCCTTTGACGACTTTTGAGGAGTTTTGAAATTACTTAATTAAACAAATAAATCTAACCAACCGGTAATTTTATTATGAAAAAAACATTTTTTACGATTGCTCTGCTGGCAGCTGTTTGGGCAGTTCCAGCAATTGATGTTGATATTTATAAATCTGACGGCGATCCGCGTATTGTGGATTTTACCATTCCGGCGGGCGAAAAAGATCCTCTGCACAAAAGTTTTATTATCGAAGGCGGCGGCAAAAAGTATTATCCCCAAACTTTGATGATCAGCCGTTACCCCAATGGTGCGGCACGGTGGTATCGGCTTTCTGCCGATCTTCCGGCGGGGCGTTACACGGTCACTCCCGGCAAGCTCCCGCCCAAAGCGGTGAAAAATGCGGTCAAAGCGGTGAAAAAGCTGGAGTGTTACAGCAATAAACTTTATAAGTTGAGTTTTGAAAAAAAGCCCTTTGTTATCAAAGTAACTTCCGGCAAAGAAGAGTTTGCCATTCGTGCGCCTCAAATCACGCTGCCCGACGGCAGTCAGCCGGAAGCCATCTTTGAAAAAGTCCAGCTCTTTGACAGCGGCAACACCGTTACCGGTTTGGAGTTCCGGGGCAAATACGATCATAAGAGCGACAAAGATACCCGCTATTGGCGGCTGCGGATAACCATGTGGGCAAACAAACCCTTTATCGGCGTGGAACCGCTGCTGGGGGCGGCACTGAAAAAACCGCGTACCCCCGGCAAGGTTGCGGAACGGGAGTGGAAATACGGCGTAACTGCTTACGAAGAGATGCTGGAGTGGAAATCGGCAACCATGCAAATCGAAGCAGTCAAAGCCCCCGCCTTGGGCAAAATTTGTCACATGACTCAATGGGAAGATCACAGCTACGAAAAACTCCTTAACGGCAAAAGCGAAACGGTCAAAGGTGCTTTGGGGCTTTTTGATCTGGCGGGCAAAGGCTCGCTGGCGATCCCGGAAATGGCAGAGCGTTTCCCCATTGGTGTAACCCAGTCGGGCAACAAACTCAATGTGAATTTGTTCCCGGAGATCCAGCCGGTCAACCGCTATGCCAAGCGCGATAAAGAGTATGTGCATTACTTTGCCCTGCGTACCGGCAACTATGTTATCCGTGCCGGGGTGGAGGTGTCTTTTCCCATGTATCTGGTGCTGAACAAAAAAGTTGATGCTGCCAAACTGCTTTCGCCCATGCCCGTAGGGATGGTGGATGTGGAAGATCTGCAGAAGTCCGGAGCGTGGCTCAACTACATCGGCAAGCCCGATAAATACAGCAAATACTTTGATAAAGAGATCCTCATCGGTCTGGATTCTTACCTCAATTACAGCAAAAAGGAACGCTGGTACGGCTTCCTCAACTACGGCGACAGCCACGGCGAACGCACCTGGAACTGGTTCAACAACGAATACGATGCCGCGGCGATCTTCTTTGAACAGGCGTTGCGTTTCCGCAAGCCGGAGTATTTCCGCGAAGCGGTGCGTTCCATCCGCCATCAGATGGAAGTCGATACCGTTAAAAGTCATCCCGGCGGCATGAATGGAGCTATCTACACTCACAGCATGGGGCATACCGGCGGCTATTACAAAGATGGCGAATTCAAATTCAGCAACTATGGCGGCGGCGGCAAACTCTTTGTTACCAGCAAAGTATCCAACGGCCACATGCGTATCCGGGGTATGTGTATGGGTTATGTGCTGACCGGCGACCGGAGATTCCGGGATACGGCAAACATGACCGGCGATTACATCCGCAGTACCCAGCTTTTTGTCAACCGCACCTGGAGTGCCACCCATCGTGAACCGGGCTGGGCTTTGGTCAATTTGACCAGTATTTACTGGATGAATGCCACCCCCCGGTTCCTGCGGGCGTGCGAAGATCTGGCGTGGACTGTTATGGCACAAGCCCGGGGCAGAGGCGTCCGCCACGACCGGCTGGAACGGCACAACGCACCCAAACCGCCGGAAGGCTGGAACGAAAAGAACAGTATTTACCGCACCGGCGCACTCTCTTTCCCCACCGGTTATCAGGCAACTGGGATGTATCTGGTGTATAAGATCACTCAAGACGAATATTTGCAGAAGGCTTTGCGCGACAACCTCAAAGCTACTGCAAATTATGTCAAGACCCGCCTCTATTACCCTGACCGCAAAGGCTTTGTCCACAGTCCGGTACCGTGGCGGCGGCAAAGCACCCGCAACGGGGGGGGGGCAGGCAGTGCCATGCGTAATGTGCTGTTGATCGACACCTTGCTGACCGGCGATAAAGAGTCGCGGGCTATATCCTGCGATACCATGCAGCAGATGCTGACCCGGCGGGAGATGTTTGCTTCGCCCTTGAAAAACACTGATCCGGATAATCCCGACCCCAAGGGCGTTACCGGCGGACTTTACTTTGTACCGCTTACGCTGGAGCTGATGCGGCAGCTTGATATCGTTATGCCGGAAATCAAGTACGATCTTTCCCAGCGTTATTCCTGGAACGGCACTGTGGACGGCATGTCGGACATCAAAGATAAAGGCACCGGCAGAACCGCAAAATAAGCAAGAGGAATTATAGATTTTTAAACAGAAGGCTCTGTTCCCAATACGGGTAGGTTAATAAAAAGTTATATGATCAACTTTTGTATTGGAACTTTTTTAAAACTTGAATGGCATTTATCTATTTTGCAACGCAAATAGATAAATGCCGGGAAAAGATTTGGAAAAAAGGGGTGGAGTTTGAGGGGGGGAAAAAGGACCTTTCCTCAAAAGGTCTTTTTCCCCTCCTCAAGTACCAGAGCTAAACAGAAAAATGTAAATTGGCAGCTATTTTATGGAGTCGGTTTTTATTCCTGTACCCCGGCAGATCACTCATAACCGGGACTATTTTATTGAGTTGTGGCAAGCTGTGGAGCAGCAGTATGCTCTTTACATAACCATCCACGACCACACCGGCAGTCTGCTGCTTTCCGATGGCAGGATGCTCCGGCCGCTGGGGAATATCCACCGCTGCGACTTCTGCACTTACAACCGGGAGCATCACGGCGACCAGTGCGTCGATCATTGCCGCTGGCAGATCGCCGCCGAAGCTGCCCGCAGCGGCAAACCCTTTATCAGCCGCTGCCATGCCGGAGCGGTGGAGCTGGTGCTGCCCTTGCTGCGGCGGGGCAAACATCTGGCAACGATCTTTGCCGGGACTTTCCGGGATCCGGAGCTGAAAATGCCGACGGGTTCGCCCAAAGAATTTATTAAGCTTTACAACGCTCTGCCGGTTTGGCGGCCCAATAATACGGCGTTGTATTTGCGTGAATTGGAAATGCTGGGCGCGGCATTGCTGGCACTGGCAGAAAATGAGCGATTCAGCTCCGGCAATGCTTTGCGGGGGCGTAAGGCGGTGATCGAGGAATTTTTCCGCTTCAACTTATCCACGCCGGATCTGGGGCTGAAAAATCTGGCAGACAAGCTGGAACTCTCCCAATCCCGCACCAGCCACATTCTGCGGCAGGAATTCAATCAGAGTTTCAGCGAATTGCTCAATAAAGTAAGGATAGAACGGGTCTGTCAGCTTTTAAGCTCAACCGAAATGACGCTGGGGAAGATCGCCCAGCTTTGCGGTTTCCGCAACGAATATTATTTAAGCAGAGTTTTCCGCCGGGCGACCGGGATGCCGCCGGGCAGTTACCGCAACACTGCCCGTCAGTCGGGAAAAGTTGCAAGAGAGGATATAAAGAATATATGAAAATTGCAGTAACCGGCAACTTGGGCCATTTGAATTATCTTTTTGAAGATCTGCCCAAACTGCCCCAGTGCCAAGTAGTTGCCGCCGCTTCAGCGGGTGGGAGGACTCCGGAGCGGACAATTCAAGCGTTGGCAGAACTCAAGCTTCCCCAACCGGAGCTTTTCAGCGATCACCAGACCATGCTCGATCAAGTCCAGCCCGATATCGTGGTGATCGGCGGCCCTTTTGAAGAACGCGCCCGTATGTGCAAATATGCCATTGAGCGCAACATAGCGGTTTTTACCGAAAAACCCGCCGCCATCACACTGGAGGAACTGGACGAGTTGGAAGCTGCCGTAAAAGCGTATAACGGCGTACTTTACGGCATGATGGGCATCCGTTTTGAGCCGCCATTTTATACCGCTTTGGAAATTATAAATTCGGAAGCCATTGGCAAAGTCAAACTTATTTATACAAGAAAATCCTACAAGATCGGCAACCGCCCGGAATACTATTTTTGCCGCAGCACCTATGGCGGCACTATTCCGTGGGTGGGTATCCACGCCGTGGACTGGATAGCGTGCTGCAATGCCGGTAAGTTCAGTAAGGTAAGAGCGTTACAGCATTACGGCGAAAAGAGCCGCGGCACTTTGGAAACCGCCGCTCATTGTATCTTTGAACTGGATTCCGGTGCCATCGCTTCGGCGGATATTGATTTTATGCGTCCATCGGGAGCCCCCACCCACGGTGACGACCGGCTGCGGGCGGTGGGCGAAAAGGGCATTGTAGAAGTAGCTCAAGGCAAAGTAGAATTGATGACCGATGACTGCACAAGTTATCCCGAGCTGAAAACGCCCCCGGTGGGCTGTTTCGGCGAAATGGTGCGGGCGTTGGCGAGTGATCCGGCTGCCGCCCAAGCCGAAACCGCTTTGACTTTGCAAGTGACCCGCGCAGCATTGACTGCCCAGAAATCAGCAGACTTAAATCAGGAAATTTCTATAAAATAAGGAATCAGGATATGAAAGCAAAAGTTGCACTTGTCGGGGTTGGCGGTTACGGTTATAATTATGTGGAAAATTTGTGCCGTATGGCGGGAGAAAACCGCATTGATTTTGTTGCCGCCGCCGAATTTGCTCCGGAAAAGTGGCAGGAGCGTATCGAAAAACTGCAAAAGCATAATGTCAGGATCGTTAAAGATGCTGACGAACTTTACCGTTTGGGTGTGGATTTTGATCTGGTATGTCTGCCCGTGGGCATCGAAAGCCACGAACCGTTGACCATTCAGGCGTTGGAACACAACTGCAATGTTATGGTGGAAAAACCGCTGGCAGGCTCTCTGGCTGCCGTGGAAAATATGATTTCTGCCCGGAACAAAACCGACCGTTTTATCGCCGTGGGGTATCAGCATTTTTACGAACCGGCTTTGCAGAAAGTCAAAGAGTTGCTGCTTTCCGGCAAACTGGGCAGGATCACCAAGGTCAAACTCATGGGCCGCTGGCCCCGGGGCGATGCTTATTACAACCGCAATTACTGGGCGGGGAAAATCTTCGGCAGACACTCGCAGATTTTGGATTCGCCCTACTGCAACGCCTTTGCCCACTACATAAATATCGTGCTTTATCTTACCGGCAAAAGCCGCGACGAAGCGGCAACGCCCCAGTTGACCGCTGCCGAACTTTCCCGCTCAAGAGATATTGAAAACTTTGATACCGGCATCGTCCGTTTTGCTGCCGGCAATATTCCGGTTACTGCCATGTTCACCCATTGCTGTCCGGAAGCAAGTTCACCGCAAATACTCTTTACTTGCGAAAATGGTTCGGTATATTACAACGAAAGCGGCTCCTGGCAAGTTGCCGGTGCCGACGGCAATGCATTGCCGGAGTTTACTGCGCCGTGCGCTGCCGATCACCGCAACATGTTCGATGCAGTGATCAACCGCCTTACCGACCCCAGTCAGCGTATCTGCACACCGGAGATCGCCGCAAAACATGTGCTGCTTATGGAAGAATTGTATAAAAAAGCCGAAGTCAAGACCCTTTCTCCGGAACAATATACCATCAACGAAAAAGGTGTGCGTTTGAATAACGGTATAGCCGAAGCGTGGGACAATCTTTTCGCTTCGCTGTAAATACTTATCAAAAAAACTGTTCCCGGTCAGACTCTATCGGGAACAGTTTTTTATGGTAATGGCTCTATTGGATGAACTGGCTCCCGGTGCTATTCAAGGCAACGGCAGAACATGCTGAAAAAAACACCAACCACTATTGGAGCCGGGGCGTATAATACATATTTTTTACCAGTTGATCCACTCTTTTTCGGCGTCAAACATGGCGTTCATAAGCTCGTCGACGCGTTCTTTTTCGTGGAACAGGGACGAAGCAAAGAGTGCCTGCCGCACCAGAGAACGGTCTTTGGTCAATGCCGCCTGAATAGTAAGCTCCTGCTCGGCGACCACCGATGCCATAAAGCCGTAGCAGCTCATGGGTATATTGCCGGAAAGCACCGGGGTTATGGTATCCAAACTGACACTTGCCCAGGTTTCCACCGAAGCCTCCCGGGGCAGATTGCCGATTTGTCCGGCATTGGGCAGCGTGGCAATGATCCGCCGTTTTTCGCCGGTCAGCAAACCCACCAGTGCATCGCAAAGCATTTCCCGGGAGCGGTTGGCGGTTTCTCTTGGTACTTCCTTATCCGCAAGGGTTTTCTGCAAGCGTTCCACAATAGCTTGCTTGTTATTGGGCCGCACAGGCAATACCCCTTTGCGGTAGAGGTAGAACTTTTTGTAAAGCTCGTTATCATTGAAGAACCGGGGGAAGTTTTCAGCAATATGCACCGTGCCTGCCGCCGGATAAACGCCCAATATCTCTTTAAGATAAAAGTTCAAATAGAGCGGGAACTCTTTGAATCCGCCCTTGACCACCAGATCGTCCACCGTTCCGGAACCCAGTTCGCCGGCACGGTACTGCATGTAGTCAGCCAGCTTGATCTTCGCCATGGGGTCTTTGACTGTGCGGCTGTATAACTCCGTAAAAATAGTAAAATGGTTCACCCCCACCACATTGGCATCCAGATCGTTGGGGTCGGTGATCCCCAAAAATCCCTGAAGCTGGTGGAGCTGACCGGCAACTTCGTGGCACAATCCGCAGCAGCGTACCAGACCGGAGGCATTGACGATCCGGGTGATCTGACTCAATGGGTTGGTCACATGCACCATCCACGCATTGGGGCAAAGTTTCGCCATCTTTTCCGCCAAATTCAGAAAGACCGGAGCGTTGCGCAAAGTGCGGAAGATACCGCCGGGGCCGGTGGTGTCGCTGACCGCATGGTATACGCCGAATTTTTCCGGGATGGTGTAATCTTTATCCATAGCCTCAAAGCCGCCGGTGGAAATAGATACCACTACGCAATCGGCATTTTTCAAAGCATCATCTTCTGAAGCAATGGTGATTTTCCACTTTTTGTCAAGTACCCGCACACACGCCTGCAAATAGCTCTGCACCAGCTTCGCCGCCGCCGGATCGATATCCACCAGCACCAACTCCGAGCCATCCAGCGAATCCTCCAGAAACATGTCACAGCCCAAACGGGGCATCCACAAAACACTGCCGCCGCCAATAACAGCGATCTTCCAACTCATAGAGCAATCTCCTTATTTTATAACCTGCACATTACTGTATTTTATCAATTCATCCAAATCAGTTATTTTCAATATGCCGAAAGGCAGCAATGCCATGGGCAACGCATCGCTGGAGCTTTTTACATATTCCATATAAGACTTGGGCAGATTTTCCAGCACAGCGGGTATTTCGCCCAGAAACGCCGCAAAAAGTGCCGCTATGGCACCTTGCCCCTGACCGTACAACTCCACGGTGCAATTTCTCGACTGCAAAAGTTTGACCGTCAAAAGCACGTCACGCACCCGTTTGCCCAGTATGGGTTCGCCCAGAAATTCCCCCAATGCCGCAAAGTGATAATCGAACTGATAGCGGTGGAAAAAATCCCGTTCTTCCGGCCGGTCGCAGCCGCCGGGTGTCAGTTCGCCAATGCCCCGGACATCCAAGGCACAAAGTGCTGTATCGTCATTCAGCCAATGGCTTTTCCGCAGCAGTTCGGCAGTTGCATCCAAATCGCCCACCAGCAGCCTGACCGCACTGTTTTCCGCCATGCGGTAACACCCTTTATCGGGTCTGCCGGCTTGTTTGAGTACCGCCATGACCTGCCCCGGTTCGGACTCGATGCCGAATCTGCCGATATAGCGTTTTTCGCCAAAGAGTTTGAACTCCGGCCGCAGTACCCGGTAGTTGGGCACAGTCAAATCACCCACGGCAAGTTTTTCCAGCAAAGTTTTGCGTAAGAGTTCCGGAGCCAATACTTTACGCTCTCCGGCGGCTTTCCGGCAATACTCCACCAGCAAATCGCCTTGCTTGCAAGTTTCAGGTATATTGGTTATCAAGCCTTTCGGAGCACAATAAAGTTCTTCCGGCGGGATTTGCGTTGTATCGCATTGTGCTTCCGGCAAGTTGGCAAGTTTGGTGTACCGGCCAAAAAACTCCATCATCTTCGCCCGGTGAGGTATGCTGTAAGTGTGCCAGCCGTTACCGGCAAAAAGTTCGGCATCACCCACCTTGCCGGTCAGCGAATATATTTTCTGCAAATCTGCCATAGCTTCCTGCGTACCCCGGGGATCAAAAAAGTCATTGTCCTGCATCATGAGCAGTATGGGTTTGGGGGCGGCGGCAATGAGAAAATCCGCCATTTCCATATTAAGTGTCCCCAAAGTCTGGGGCAGCTGCTCTATATCGCAGGGCAGCTCGTTTTCTACATTACAGAGAAAACTTGTGATGCCGCAGCTCAACGCTGCCGCCGTGGGCCGGTCGTCCAACGCCATAACCATACTGCCCATGGTACAACCGCCGGAACAGCCGGTCACGCCCAGAAAAGTTGTATCCGCTTCCGGTCGGATTTCCAGATAATCAATGCTGCGGATGGCATCGTAAGCCCGCCATGCGGCAAACTGTTCTCCGGCAAGAGCCAGCCGCCTGCCGAAGCTGTTGTGTTCCTGCGTAGGCGAAAGCGTGGTTTCCTGCCGCTCGCCCTGACCCATGGGGTCGATGAGCAAAACCGCATAGCCCAGGCGTGCCAGATCGCTGGCGATAGGCTGATAATAGCTCAATTTGCCACTTTCGCTGTGACCGCACAAAAAAAGTATCGCCGGGTGTTTGCCGGAGGTATTGGGATACATAAAAAGTCCACTCACTGCCACACCGGGGCGGCTGAAAAAATATACGCCTTCAATAACATGATCTTTTTCCTGCCGTTTATAGACCCTTTGAGCTTGCAGCGGAGTGCGTTCAGCAGGGAAACCGAAGCGTTTTCTGATTTCGCTTTTCACATATTTTACATAATTCCGGGCACTTTCAAAGGTGTTTATTTCTGATAAAACCTTTTTCCGCAAATCGGAGCGTTGGCGGAAAATTCCGGTGTAATACTCTTGCAAAGCGTTGGCAAACGGTGTAAAAGTATTGCGGAAACGCTCCGGTGAATCAGCGGCAGCCAGCTCAAACATTTTTCCAACTCCTGTAATTTTCAGACCTGAAGAGAGTTTTTATTTTTTTATAGCCATATACAATACCAGCTTGAATTGACTTTTGCAAGATGTGTGCTATTTTTATTACCAAAAGAGGTAATTTATGATAACACTTAAACAACTTGCTGAACTCTCCGGGCTTTCGGTTCGTACCGTGGGCAGAGCATTGAGCGGCAACGGCTATGTGGCTCCGGAGAAAAAGGCTCTGGTACAGGCTCTGGCAAAAAAGCATAATTATACGCCCAATCTGGCGGCACGGAATCTGCGGCTGCAAAAGAAAAAGTGCGTGGGCATTATCAACAACAGTTTCCGGCTGACCGCCAACGCCCGCAAACTCTCCATGCTTACCCGCGAGCTGACCACTAATGGCTACTGGCCGCTTCTGGGCAATGCGGAAAATCCGGAAATCTGCCGGAATATGCTCTGCGAGTGGTCGGCACTGGCAGAATATGTGATAGTTCTGCGGGGAGTCCATGAGGCAATTCTGGAAGTTATTGAACAAGCGGCTCAAACGCTGCCGCTTAAATTCATCTTTGCCGATTGCCCGCAAGCTGCCGAAAAAAATATTATTGCCATAGACCGGGCGGGCAGCGTTTGCAATATGCTTGAAGAACTTGACCGTATGCAAATAAAAAGTCTGGTATATTGCGGGTGTATCACCGACCGGCTTAAAGGTATTGAGATGGCTCAAGCTGCCGGAATAAAGATGAAAATCACCATGCTTGAGGCTATGCCGGAGTTTGAAGATGGCTATACACTGGGTGCAAAGGTCATGGAGAGCAATGCCGATGTGGTATTTTTTGATACAGACCGGATGGCGATGGGTTTTTACCGCTACGCCGCCGAAAACGGCATCGCTATACCCGACGATATTTCGGTGATCGGCTTTGATGATGAAGAGTTTGCCGCACTGGCAACGCCGGGATTGTCCACCCTGGCTCACCCCCGCCAGAAAATTGCGGATCGTGCTGTTCAAATTATCGTTGAAAATCAAATTTCCTCCGCAGAACCGCTGAAAATGGATTTCATCAAACGCAGCAGTCTGAAAATACCTTCCACAAATTAATTTGTAAATTCCGCACAGCATCCGGTTTTTTCCTTAATTTATGCCATCGTTGGCATAGATAAAATATCTCCATTAACAGAAAAGTCAAGTTTTTTTTGGGGAAAAAGCCGGAATTTGCCCGCAGCGTTGTATCAGACTATATCATTGAGATAAGTTATCTTGCGGTTATCCAGCGAACTGAAGACCACTTTTACCTTGCCGCCGGCTTGAGTAAAAAGTGCGGCATCGTCGGTGATGACTTTACTTTCGGTCTTGCCGGAAAGCAGCTCCGGGGGCAGTTGCTTTAATGCCTGACAATACTGTTTATAATCAAAGACTTGAGGTGTAGCCACCGCCGCTAGATTTGAGCGGATCAGATTTTCTGTTATCAGACCATTTCCGTCAATCGCCTTGATGGTATCCACCGGAGTTGAGCCGGGGATGGCTCCGCCGAACTCTTCAGCAGCATGGCACAACTCCTGCAAAAGCTCCACGGTGGCGTGGGGGCGGGCGGCATCGTGAATAGCGACCAGTTCCAAATCAGCGGGCAAAGCGGCAACGGCGTTGACCACCGAAGCCAGCCGCGTGGCACCGCCCACGACCCATTTGATTGGATTGCCGGGAAAAAACTTTTCCACCACATTCTGCATATTTTCCAGCTCAAATGCCGAAGCGGCAATGACCATATTACCCGGTTCAAGCACCGGCAGAAAAGTTTCCAGAGCATGGATCATCAAGGGTTTGCCCTGATACTCCACAAGCAGTTTATTTACGGTTTTGCTGAAACGGGAACCGCTGCCCCCGGCGGCAATGACCATTCCAAGTTTTTCAAATAACATAATAAATCCTCTCTTGATTAAGCTCTGTACCCAATAAGGGTCGGTACTTGAGGAGGGGAAAAAGACCTTTTGAGGAAAGGTCCTTTTTCCCCTCCTCAAACTCCACCCCTTTTTTCCAAACCTTTTCCCGGCATTTATCTATTTGCGTTGCAAATAGATAAATGCCATTCAAGTTTTAAAAAAGTTCCAATACAAAAGTTGATCATATAACTTTTTATTGACCTACCCGTATTGGGGACAGAGCCCTTGATTAAACTATATATCCACAACTGTTTTTATGCAAATAATTAACTGATATTGAGCGAAAAAAGCACTTTTTAACAAAAATCATTTGCTTTTTACCGATAATGTGTTTATAGTTTTCAAAAACTTCACAAAAATCGTACAAATGAGGTGAAAAATGTTTATTGATTGTCATGTCCACGCCGTCGAAGAAGCCCCCTGTCCCAGAGCTGCTGACGGCTTACAGCCCATTTCCACGCCGGAGCAGCTGCTGGAAGTTTATGACCAAGCGGGAATCGAAAAAGCGGTGATTTTGCCTATCGGCTCGCCGGACAGTACCAACTTTGTGCAGAGCAACGAAGAAATGTTCCGCATGGTCAAGCGTTACCCCGACCGCTTTATACCGTTCTGCAACCTCGACCCCCGTTCCATGTTCAACAGCCCCAACGCCAATTTGGAGTATGTGCTTAAATATTACCGGGATAAGGGCTGCAAAGGCATTGGCGAAGTTACGGTGAATCTGCCCATGGATGACCCCAGAGTGGAAAATCTCTTTGCCGCCGCCGAAGCCGCCGGACTGGCTCTGACCTTCCACCTTGCCAATCGCATCGGCGGAACTTACGGTCTGGAAGTGGATAAAGGTTTGGGCAAGCTGGAAAAGGCGTTGCAAAAATTCCCCAAACTGAAGTTTTTCGGCCACAGTCAGGTCTTCTGGTCAGAAATTTCCGACGACGATGCCCCCCGGGGCGGCTACCCCAAAGGCAAAGTCGTGGAAACCGGTGCCATTACCCGTTTGATGCGTAAATACCCCAATTTGTACGGCGACCTCTCCGCCGGTTCGGGCTGGAACGCTCTGGCACGGGATGAAGAACACGCTGTAAAATTCCTGACCGAATTTCAGGATCGCCTGATGTTCGGTACCGATATTTGTGCCCCGGCAACCGCTGACCTCTGTTTGCATTTGATCCCGCTTTTGCAGAAACTCCGCAGCGAAAACCGCATCAGCGAAGAAATTTTCAATAAAGTAGCCAGAGAAAACATCATCCGCATCCTTGATCTGTGATTTCTTAAAGTGACGGATACAACCCGTCACTTTTACAACATCTTGAAAACCAAGAACAAAACAACCGTCATTTTTATAAAAACTACGAGGTGAAAAATGTTTATTGACTGTCATGTTCACGCCATCGAAACCCCTACTTGCCCTTATCCGGCAGACGGCAAACAACTTATTTCCACGCCGGAAGACCTGCTGCCGATTTACGACAAAGTTGGTATTGAAAAGGGCGTGATATTGCCCATCGGTTCGCCGGACAGCACCCACTTTGTGCAGAGCAACGAAGAAATGCTCCGCATGGTCGCTAAAAACCCCGACCGCTTTATACCGTTTTGCAATGT
Organism: Victivallaceae bacterium; assembly: GCA_045585955.1. GTDB lineage: Bacteria > Verrucomicrobiota > Lentisphaeria > Victivallales > Victivallaceae > SIG78. The sequence continues at coordinate 28,541 of JAZMZK010000010.1, read as the reverse complement.
GGACCCCCGCTGTTTGTATAACTCCGAAAGTGCGCCGCTGGAATATGTACTTAAATACTATCAGGATCTGGGCTGCAAAGGTATAGGCGAAGTCACCGCCAATCTGGATATGCTTGACCCCAGAGTGCAGAATCTCTTTCAGGCTGCCGACAACTGCGAAATGGCGTTGACCTTCCACCTCTCCCCCCAGTGCGGCCACACCTACGGGCTGATCGAAGATATGGGCTTGAAGAAGCTGGAAAAATCCTTGCAGAAGTTCCACAAAGTAAAATTCTTCGGTCACAGTCAGGCGTTCTGGGCGGAAATAGCAGCCAACCCCACCGTTGAACAGCGTAACGGCTACCCCAAAGGCAAGATAGAAGAAGAAGGTGCCATTGCCAAACTTATGCGCAAATACCCCAACTTGTACGGCGATATTTCTGCCGGCAGCGGCTATCACGCTCTGGAACGGGATGAAGAATACGCCATAAAGTTCCTCAACGAGTTTCAGGATCGGCTCATGTTCGGTACCGACATCTGTCAGCCCCACCGTGCCAGCACTCCGCTGGCGTTTTTCCTCCTGAAACTCCGGGACGAAAAGAAAATTTCCGAAGAAGTTTTCAACAAAGTCGCCAGAGAAAATATCATCAGAATTCTTGATCTCTAACGCTATGTTCCCAACAAGGGTCGGTACTTGAGAAGGGGAAAAAGACCTTTTGAGGAAAGGTCCTTTTTCCCCCCCTCAAACTCCACCCCTTTTTTCCAAACCTTTTCCCGGCATTTATCTATTTGCGTTGCAAAATAGATAAATGCCATTCAAGCTTTAAAAAAGTTCCAATACAAAAGTTGATCATATAACTTTTTATTGACCTACCCGTATTGGGAACAGAGCCTAATAAAAATGCTATCGCTTAACAATATAACACAAAAAAAGCAAAATAAAATGGCAAAATCAACAAAAAATTTACCATTTTAGAGAAAGGGTGCAAGCAGCAAAGCTCTGGGAGGACTGGCGGCGGCTTGGCAAAGTCCCGAAGAGCATAGGACAAGGTCGTTACCTTACAGGTAGCCCCCTTGTCCCATACCCTCCGGTCTTTTTGCCAATCCATCCCCCATTCCTTCCCATATCTTTGCTGCTTACACCCTATGGAGCTGTTTGCTTGCAAAGTTTATTATTGTGCCATCGGCGGCTTGGCTGGGTTGAACGGACACATATGGACGGCAACGGACACATACGGACGGCAACGGACACATACGGATAATTCACCAATCACTGTCAGCCGACGGTACCGGCGGCACTGGTTGTCCGTAAAAGTCCGTAAAAGTCCGTAATCGTCCGTATATGTCCGTACTGCCGCCATCTATCCTGTGGCTTGCTTGCTTGCTTGCTTGCTGTGGGGGATTTTTATTATCTCAATGTTGGCTTGCAGTACACGCTCTTACCGGGAACAGCGCGGCTTATAAAAGGTTGCGGTTGTTCAGCGCGGCACTTATGGTGGCACTGTCTGCATAGCTCAAATCTGCCCCGGCGGGCAAGCCTTGAGCCAGTTTGGTGATTTTTTCCACTTGATTTTCAAACTTCTTTGCCAGATAAATGGCAGTGGCACGGCTTTCTATATCGCCGCCCAAAGCCAGAATCAGCTCTTTGACGCTGCCGGTGGCGAGGCGTTTTTCCAGCTGATTTATCCGCAGCGAACTTTCGTATTCATCATCCAATGGCGAGATCCTGCCGCCTAAAACATGGTATAAACCGTTGAAGGAACCGGATTTTTCAATAGCCTTGATGCGGGTGAAATCTTCCACCACGCAAATCACGCTTTCGTCCCGCCGATGCGATGAGCAGATGGGGCAGTTTTCGCCTTTGCCGGTCAGATTACCGCAAATTTCGCAACTGCCGACATTTTCCGGCAGCTGTTTGATGCTTTCGCCAAATTGCTCCAGCTCTTCGGCAGGGAATTTCAACAATGCCAATGCCATACGCTCCGCACTGCGCTTGCCGACTCCCGGCAAACGGCGCAGTAGTTCGATGAGTTCCGCAACAGCTTGCGGGTAATCACTGGCATTATCCATTTACAATACCTTAAAACAAACCGGGTATATTCATGCCGCCGGTAAGTTCCTGCATCTTGCTTTGCATGGCACTTTTGGCAGCGATCAACGCCGAGTTGGTTGTGGACATGATGATATTGCCCAGATTTTCGTTGTTGGCAATGGAAGGAGCGATCTTGACACTTTTGACCTGAAAGTCGCCGCTGACCACCACTACCACTTCCTGGTCGGCACTGGATGCACTGAATTCGGTGCGTGCCATTTCTTCCTTGAGTGCTGCCATATTTTTCTGAATATCTTTGGCTTTTTTCATCAAATTAGCCAATTCTCCGAGATTACCGAACATATTTTTTTCTCCTGTATATTAACTTATTGGTTATCACGCATGTATATCGACTATTTCGCCGCCGAAAAGCTCCAGTACTTTTTGCACCGGCGGCAGCTGGGCAGTTTTTTCCACCTCTTCCTGAACATGGATAACACTGCGTTTGCTGTATCCTAAGTCCGCCCGGGAGAGTTCGCTGACTGCTTCGGCGGGATCTTCCGGAATAGCCAATTCTATAAATTCTTCAACTCCTTCTTCGACTATTGTTCCTTCCAGCATAGGTTCCGGCGGAGTTGCACTTTCAGTTACTACGGTTTCTTTGGCTATATCAACAAATTCCTCTGCCGCAGCTGTTGTGGGCATTGCCATTGGTTCTGCTGCCGGAACTGCCGGGGCTGCCTGGGCTTCAGCCGGTGTTTCTGCTGAAGCTGTCACACTCTGCACATCCAGCAAGATCGCCCAGTTGCCGCTTGCCTGTTGGAGCAGCGTTAAAAGTTTCAGGCGGTTTTCCCGCATTGCCGCCGCAACCGGGGCAGGGGCTTTGACCGATAAAACCGAATTTGCCAAACCTGTGGGCGTACACGCCAAAAGCAGCTCTTTTACATCGCCGCTGATGGCTAAAAGTTTTTGCCACAGCTCTTGCAATTGATCACCCGCAGGTTTGGGTGCCGGGGCTTCTTCCACCGTCGGAACTTCCGGGATAACTTCGGCAACCTCTTCCACTGCCGGAGTTTCCGGGATAACTTCGGCAACCTCTTCCACTGCCGGGATTTCCGGGATAACTTTGGCAACCTCTTCCACAGCCGGAGTTTCCGGAGCAACTTCTGCAACTTCTGCTGCTTGCGTTGCAACTTCTGCAACTTTTTCCTCTACCGGCACTTCTTTCACCGGTTCAGGCGCAGGTTCAGGCGCAGGTTCAGGAATTTCAACTTTTACCTCTTTTACTTCCGGAGCGGGGGGCTGGATTTCCGGCAAAACTACCGGCATGGCAAAGGTTTGAGGCTGAGCCTGAAAACTTGGTACCTGATTGATAAATTCCAAATCTCCGGCACTGCGGAGCTGATTCAACCGTGCCAGCACATCGCCCACGGTGGGGGCGTGCGCTTCGTGCATGGCTTTGAGCAGGATGCTTTCGAGGAAAATAGCTTTGTTCAATGCCTCGTGCAGGATTCTGCCCACCGGCGAGAGATTTTCCATCAAACAACGCAAAACCTGGGCGTTGGTCAGTTGAGCCAATTTGCCGCAGCGGGCGAGTTTTTCGTCGTCAAACTCCAAGACTGCGCCTGGATTGTTCAATATGTGCATAAACTCCACGCCCCGGATCATTTCCAATATATCATCGAAGAGCGTTTCCAGATTTCTGCCCCGTCCGGCAAGCTGATTGACGATGGTTACTACCGCTCCGGGCTGGTTTTGCAGCATTGCCGCAATCAAGGTATCCAGCTCCACAGCGTTGGTCAAGCCAAAGAGTTCCAGCACCTGTTCGGCGGCGATCTCCTGATCTTTGCCGCCGAAAAACGCCAGCATCTGTTCCAGCGAAGATTGAGCATCGCGCATGCCGCCTTCGGCAGCCCGGGCAATGGCATTCAAGGCTTCGGGAGCTATCTTGACATTTTCGCTTTCGGCGATCATTTTCAGTCTGCCGAGGATCAAATTCCCGGCAATGGGGCGCAAATCAAATCGCTGACAGCGGGATACGATGGTCGGCAGCACCAGGTGTGCTTCGGTAGTGGCAAAGATGAATTTTACATGCGCCGGAGGCTCTTCAACGGTTTTCAAAAGCGCATTCCACGCCGCTTTGGAGAGCATGTGGACTTCGTCGATAATGTAAATTTTATATTTGCTGGAAACCGGCATGTGGTAGGCTTCTTCGCTCAAAGAGCGCATGTGTTCCACACTGTTGCGGCTGGCGGCGTCGATTTCAATAACATCCAGACTGCTTTCTGCGGCAAGGGATTTGCATGATTTGCACTCGCAGCAGGGTTCGCCATCGTGGGGATTTTCGCAGTTGATGGCTTTGGCAAAAATACGGGCAATGGTGGTTTTACCGATCCCCCGGGGCCCCACCAGCAAATAGGCGTGACCCACCCGGTTGCCCGCTATTGCATTACGCAAAGTGCGGATAACATGGGTTTGACCTACTACATCGCCAAATTTTTGCGGACGCCACTTGCGGGCGATCACCTGATGACTTGTCATGGTTATTTGCCTTTTCTTATTTTATACCGTAATTGGCAAGGATCGCCCGCTGGGCGGCAAAGATCTCTTTGAGCCCTGCTTCCGCAAGGTCAATGAGTTCGTTGAGCTGTTTGCGGGAGAAAGGTGCGCCTTCAGCAGTACCTTGCACTTCAATAAGTTCCATGCTTTCGGTCATGATTATATTCATATCCACTTCGGCGTTGGAATCTTCCTGATAATTCAAATCCAGCACCGGTTCGCCGTTGACTATGCCGACACTGACGGCGGCAACCAGTTCCCGGAAAGCGTTTTCGCCAAATTTTTCGCGGTTTTCCGGCGTATTCAGTGCCAGTGCTGCCGCCACTGCCGCACCCGAAATACTGGCACAACGGGTGCCGCCATCGGCATCGATCACATCGCAATCAAGATGCAGGGTGTGACCTTCAAGTTTTTCCAGATCCACCACCGCCCGCAGGCTTCTGCCGATCAAGCGCTGGATCTCCACGGTTCTGCCGGACTGCTTGCCGTGGCTTGCTTCCCGCTTCATGCGGTCGTGAGTGGAGGCCGGCAGCATGCCGTATTCGCTGGTTGCCCACCCGCCGGAAACCTTTTGTGCCTTCATCCACGGCGGCACGCTGTTTTCCAAACTGGCGGCACAAATCACTCTGGTACCGCCGGTTGAATACAACACCGAACCTGCCGGATGACTCAAAAATCCGGGCACGATCTCCAACTTACGCAATTCATCGACTTTACGACCATCTGCTCTTGCCATAACTATACCTCAAAATAAAACAAACCGCCGAGGCGGAACCTGTGCACCTGCTTCTGGATTTAGGGCTGCTTGGTTCCCCACCTGACCCGGTTCACCCGTCCACAGCGCACAGGTTCCGACCCGGCGGCAAAAATTTTAAGTTTTGTTCCCGATAAAGGTTGATGCGGTAACCTTGGGGAAGATGGAAAAACCTTTTCTGGATCGGTTCTTTCCCTCTTCCCAACTTGTCACGGCGTAGCTCACAGGGCAAAGACGGAACCCCATCACCCTTTTCCAAACCTTTTATTGGCATTTATCTATTTATGTAACAAATAGATAAATGCCCTTTAAGTTTTGAAAAAATTTGCTTCAACATTTGTTCTGTTTATCAAACGATATTGGGAACAGAGCCAATTTTTACAACAACTTTATTATACTGTCGGAGCACCGAATGCTTCCAACAACAGCGAAAGTTCTTTCCGCTGATTTTTACGCTCGACCACCCGGTCGATCAACCCTTTTTCCAACAGAAATTCTGCGGTCTGGAAATTTTCCGGCAGCTTGCTGTTGGTGGTTTCCTGAATCACCCGCGGCCCGGCGAAACCGATCATGGCACCGGGTTCGGCTAAAATCACATCGCCCAATGTGGCGAAACTCGCGGTCACCCCGCCGTAAGTTGGGTTGGTCATCAAAACGATGTAACCCAAACCGGCTTCGGCGTGGCGTTCCAACGCACCGCTGGTCTTTGCCATCTGCATCAAGCTCAAGATACCTTCCTGCATACGGGCACCGCCGGAAGCGGTCACCAGCACCACCGGGCACTTTTCCGCCGTGGCTTTTTCCACCAGACGGGTGATTTTTTCGCCTACGACCGAACCCATACTCGCACCCATATAGCGGAAATCCATGATCCCCAGCATATATTTGCGGCCTTCCAGCGTGGCAGTGCCGCAGGTTACAGCGTCGTTGGCACCGGTCTTTTTCTTATTTTCAGCAATTCGGGCGGTGTAGGGTTTGGAATCCACAAAGCCCAGAGTATCTACCGACGTAAGAGCTTTGTCGATTTCCTGAAAGCTCCCTTCGTCGGTCAACAGCCGGATCCGCCCGGTTATGCTCATTGCCAAATGGCAGGCACAGTAGGTGCAAACATAAAGATTTTCCGCCAACTGGTCACGATAAAGAGTACGGCCGCACTCTTTGCACTTGACCCATGCGCCGTCCGGAATCTCCATGCGGTGATGGGGATTTGCCTGAACGCCGACTTTAAGTGTCGAATATTTTCCGTTTGAATCAGCCATATTTTTACCGTATATATTATAAGCTGTATGTTTTAATGCCGATCGCTGTATTTTTCAATACAACACCATTAAACCTTAATATAACCCAATTTGCCGATTTTTCAAATCTTGTAACAACAATTCCGCAATTTTTGCTGTGCTTGTCATGATTGTAAGCTGGCATTTACGGACTTTTTTATTGGACTTACAATGTTATTTTTATAATTGTGTAAATCTTGAAAGTTTGTGCCGGAACTGTAATTTGCGTGCCTTTTTCTCCGTTCTTGAAGGGTAAATCTTTGCTGATACCGATAAATTCCGGACTGTATGCGGTAACTTTACTGATATTTTTATGTGGTAGAGTAAATTTTATTTCACCCGGATCGATCCACGCATTTTTGTCCGGCAGTATGGGAATATTACTTTGGAACGGAACTGTACTTCCACTGTGGTTCAATAAATGTACATACAGGGTATTGCCGCTTCTGAAGATATTGCTTAAAACAGTTTCCGGAAGTTTGTCCGGTTGCCATACCCGGTGATTATCCAGAAGTTCAGATATGATTTTCATGGCAGCGGCTTCCCGCAGCGGAGTCCTCTGGTATTTATTGGGCTTGCCGACACTTGTTTCGTTCTGCATTATTGATGAACCGAAGAGCATGGGTGAATAGTAAAGTTTTCCTTTACCGTATTTTACGCAATACAATGCGGGACGTCTGCCGTATTTGGGGGACACTTCAAAATTCCAGAGCCGGTCAATTTTGTTGTTATCAGGCAGCGGCTCCACCCGTACAGCCGGGATGAATTTTTCGTATTTGAAGAGCTTTTCTTTGCCGCGGGCAATACCGACTGGTTTCATATTGTGTTTTACAAATATCTTTAAGCCGAAAAGCTTTTCAAGCGGCCACACTTTGTTTTCTTCACCACCGATGTCCCAAACCGCCGCCCGGTTGCAGAAGTATACAGAACCGCCGTTTTCTGCAAATTTCAATAACTGTTGTAACTGAATACTGCTCAGTACCATGGCATTACCTGCGATGATTACATTGTATTTGCTGAGTTTTGCCGAATCAAGCGAATCAGAAGAAATAAAATCGTGCTGATAATGTTTGCAACTTAAAAGTTGTGACCACCCGATAATCTCTGCTGTACTTGATGAATATTTGCCCCAGAGCAGTGATGGATAGCTGAAAAGCAATGCAATTTTGCAAACACTTTCCGCTTTTTGCAGATCCATATTGCCCTGTGATTTATCAAATGCACAATAATCAAATTTTCCATGGCTTCTGGCGATGTAATCCCAGTAAGTCTGAGCATGCAGATTAGATAATGCCCAACCGAAATATTGCAAATCAAAATTATTTCCGGTCGCGTAAGTCATTGTATACACCGGAACATTCTGCGAATTGGGATACATGGTCATTGCTTTGCGGAAGGATGCCGTTGCAACTGCGTTGGCAAAAACATTGCGCGGCATAACTTCAGTACCATAGAAATCTATGTAATTATTGGGGTCGCCCATGGCATATTGATGTTTGCTGCCGGTTAAATTACCATGTGTGTTGTATCCCATAACAACAAAATCTTTACGGATTTTTTGCAAGGCGGTTTTCAAGCGGTTCCAGAACCGTTCGCGGCTGTGGCGGCGGAAGTTCAGCCAGCTGCGCCACAAAGGCGAATCAATTTTATACAAATTTTCATCCAATTCATTGATCGGCAGATAAAGACCGGTCAATTCAGTGAATAATTTACGGCAATCAGCACATGCACAATAATTTATGCCGTGAAAAGTTGTTTCATCAAGCATTATGCCGTCAATATCAGTATAACGCACATATTCACACAAATGTTTGATAAAATCAGTTACATAACGCTCGTTGTTCAGACAGATCCCCCGGGCTGGCAGCCCACTGCCGATTGAGTGCTGCAATGCATCGCTGTTTTCGACCAATGTTCGGAATCCGGATTCACCATCCCACAACAACGAAAAATCCTGATGGTCGATAAATTTCATGTTGTGTTTATGACCAAGAGTGGTAATCTGTTTTATTATATCGGCAACCCGCGGTTTATGCCATTGGGAGGCATGGCGCGACAGCATACCGTTGATGATGACGACTTTTATATTGCTGTTATTCAATTCTTTCAGACGGCGGGTGATTTTTTCCGGTGTATCAAATTCTGTAAATGATCCACTGTTGCCGGGGCCCAGAGTGCCGATAATATTGCCGCCGCGCCAATCGTTTTTGCCGGAAAAATCAGGTCTGGAAAATTTGACCGGTTGAAAAGTTACAGCTTGTTGCGGAGATTGCACATTCATCGGCAGAGAATATTCAGAATAAGCTGTCCGGTAGTCCGGTTCTGCTGTAAAAGCCCGGTATGTATTGATTGTTGACGGTTCAAAAATTCCTTTGCGCCGCCAGAATCCGCGCCGGAAAGTGAAATCTTCATATGAACTTTGCAGCAGTTGATCTCCGATACTGCTGATTTGCCAATTGCCGCTGAATTTCAGTTCCGCAATGCCATCTTCCAACCATATTGGAACCAGATATTGTCCGACAGAATTAGCTGAAACCTTTCCGTTTCGGATAATATATTCGCCGTTGCACTCTATATCGAAAGGCCCTGCGGATTGGCTGTCTGCGGATATATTGAGAGTGAGTAAATGCAGACCTTTACGCAAACTGCTCAATTTGAAAACTGCTGGTTTTCTGCCGGTGGTATAACTATACAGGGCTCCGGTTGGAGCTATGGAGCGGACTTGCAAATCTTTGTTGTCCAGCCATCCTGCTTTGTTTTTTTGATCCCAAAGCCGGGTGTTGATTTTTTCATATTCTTTGCCGGTTTTTACTGCTCCAAGTGCCAGCAGTCTGTCCGGTTTGAGATCGGAGTAATAAAAATATTTATTATGGGCGTGACGGGTGAAATAATCCCGATCGCTTCCTTCGTAAATGACAATATGCCCGCCGCATATTTTTCCGAAAAATTCAGCCGGAACATGATTGTTCAAAACCAGATAGTCACCTGTAATAATTGCATTCCAACGACCGGTATTTGCACCGGCAAAATCTCCTTGAATATTAACTCCGCGCGGGTTGCAGTCGATAACCAGTTCAGTGCCGTCGGTACATTTGAAGGCAATTTGCCGGATTTTTTCACCTGCAAATTCCCCTTTGCTGCTGGCTGTGAGTTTACCTGTTTTTACCGTGACATTTCTGGCTCTGCCCACCCTGGCAGTCCATTCTGAACCTATCAACCGTTTGAGCGGCAGATAGACCCGGTAAGCCACCCGTCGCAGCGGAGTTCCTGCCGGTTGGGAATCTACAGCAAATTGGACTGATAATTCTGTTGAGCTGCCATCCGGCGCGACGGAAATCTCACGCCGGAAACGTATTCCGTTATCTTCTCCGAATTGATTGTAAATTTTTCTGCCGTCGGCATTGGTAAATACATCCTGCTTTTGAAAAACTTTCAAATCCTGATTGTTACATGTCAGATTGTCGCGTTCAATAAGCAGCTGCGATTTATATTTGAGCTGCATTTGCGGGGTAAATGCAAGCTGAAAATCTCCTGCAAATGAATTCAGCAGTGATATAAGGATTGATACTGTCAGCAGCTTTTTCATACAGCATCCCTTCACGGGTAAATCTTTTTGATAGTTACAGAATTTATTCCGTACCAGGGGGCTCCATCGCTGGTTGTTGAGGTGCATCCGTCAAGCAATGCCGCTTTATTCATACTTTCCACATGCCCGTCGCACAGCAATACATTGGCATCTTTTCCATGGCGGAAATAGTATTCTGATTCGCTCCAGAATCCAAGATAAAATCCGTTTTTATAACTGGCGGAGGCATAATCCACCAGCAGCAGAGTAGAATCCGGCGGACTGGGCGGCTCCATTACATAACCACTGCCTTGACTGGCACTTGGATTTTTTCCATTACCCATACCATAACGGTTCGCTCCATAAGATACATAACTGTCGTTGGCGCGTCCGGTGGTTACTGTTACTGAAGGACAGAAAAAACAGGTGTTGTCTTTAGCATATTTTTCATTTTTGTCATTTTGCGGTATGTAGCTGAACAGCAAACGCGGCCAACGGATGTAATCACTGCCGAGTGCAATAGCATTGGGGGCATAATAACCGGTATTATCCGTGCGGTAACAGAAATGGGCCAAGCCCAACTGTTTCAGATTGCCTGCGCAGTTGATTCCTTTTGCCCGTTCTCTGGCTGCGGAAAGTGCCGGTAAAAGCATTGCCGCGAGAATAGCAATAATAGCAATTACGACCAGAAGTTCGATGAGGGTAAAATTTTTTTGTCTGAAGAATTTTGTTTTGATCATAACACATTGCTCCTTTTATTTTGAAAAAAATCCTGTACTTTCACGGATTATAAGTTGCGGTTTTATTGATATAGTTTCCGGCACATCTTTATTTTCAATCATTTCCATAAGGGTTTGCACTGCACTTTGACCGCTGGCAAATCCCGGGTTCTCGATGGTGGTGATTGCCGGATTGGTCATTGCAGCCAACGGCAGGTTGTTATAGCCGATTACCGAAAAATCCTGTGGAATACGGCAGTTGTGCTGTTGCAGAGATTTTATGATTCCGGCGGCATTTTCATCGTTGTAAGCGACTACTGCACTGGCTTTGATTTTTCCGTCAGCCAACGCATTACCGACTGCTATGCCGTCATCAAATGATGTATTCTCCGGCAAATGAATTACTCTACACGCAGATTTTTCTGCAACTTTGATAAAATTTTTGCAATATTCCTGGCGTTTGCCAAGCAAAAGAAAGTTGCGGTGATTCAGCGAATACAGATGCAGGAATGCTTGTTCCGCTGCAATAACCTTATCCGTTGATACCCATGGCAACGAGCTGCCGGCGATTTTTGAACCAATACAAATGGCGGGACGGCCTTTGAGCAACCGGTCGAATTCTGCAAGATAATCAGCCTGTGATTCACCCGGCAAAATTACTCCGTCAACATCTCTGGCGAGCATTACATCAATTTTACTGCGTAGCATATCCAGCGAGTTGTAGGACGATGCCAACATACCGTATCCTGCATCAGTTAAAGCCTGATCTATACCATCAAGCACCGGACCGGTAACATTACCGCTCATTTTCCAGACCAGTATGCCGATCAGGTATGAGGTTTTACTGCGTAAACCCCGGGCCGTCAGGTTGGGGCGGTAGCCCAGTTTACGGGCTACTTGAAGTATCTTTTCGCTGGTTGCTGCAGATACTCTCGTGGAGCGGGTATGGTTGAGCACGGCAGATACTGCCATGACAGATACACCTGCCTCGGCGGCTATGGTTTTCAATGTTACCGGCATATATATGATCTCCTGATTATTTAGAATTATCGTTAATTCTTAACATAAATATAAAACATTTTTACAACTTTGTCAAGGGGAAAAAATACAAAAATACAAAAAAACGCACAGAAAAGCTGTTTCCTGTGCGTTGTTGTTTTATATAAGTTGCTATTGGGTTAACGTTCAGCCAGATATTCCAGATAGCACTCTTTGAGGTTTGCCGCTGCCGGATAGCAGGAGTTGCTGCTCAAAAAGTGCGGCGCTTCAAAAGTGATGATCTTTTCGCAATATTTGTTGGCGGCTTCCAGCTTGCAGAGCATCTTGCTCCATTCGATCACCGGGAATCGCCACGGCATATCGCGGTCGAAAGTTTCCAGATTGCTCCAGAATTTGACATTGAATTTATCGCAAACCTCTTTGGTTGCTGCCATAAAGTCAGGCAATTCGTTGAAATCCACATGGCCGTCCATAAAAGCGGCGTAGTCGATCAAACCTTCCATTTCTGTATAAAGATACTCAAAATGTTGGGCGTGGAGTTCGGGCGTTACGGCAAACTGCGGCTCGTACTTTCTCCCGGCATATCTCGGCGAGATCAAGATCGGTTTGTCGGGCGTATCACTACGCATTTTCTTTGCCAGTGGTTTCCAGACCTTTTCCTGATGGAACTTTATATCGCCTTCGTGGGAGATATACCAGCCGTAGAAACTTTCGTGATGACCATAACGCTCCAGAAGTTCATCGATCAGGCGGCTGTTGAGGTCAACTTCTTTTGCCCAGTCGTTTTTCAGCCAGTATTTGCAGGAGTCAAAGAGGCCCATAAATACTTTCATTTCCAGCTTATCGGCTTCTTCAAGAATAAATTCCAGCAAATCATAATGGCCGTGCAGGGTGCATTTGAGCGTGGGCGAATCATACATGGCAGAATCTTTGAAGCCTACCCGGATGATCACCAATGTATCAATGCCCATAGCTTTCTGTTCGGCAAGTTCTTTTGCCCAGATGCGTTTTGTCCAGTTATTGGCAGGAATATCGGCGGCAACTCCGTCAATGAAAGTTCCGGTAATGGGTATAAATGCTTTGTTCATAAATATATCCTTCTAAAAAAATCAGTTTGCGTGACGATCCCACTTGGAACCGGCGTTTTTATATGTGCCCACGCCATTGGCGTAGATATCAGCTACATCTTTGCCGATAACTCCCTCCACATGACCGTCGCAACAGACTATGTTGGCTACTTGGTTATGCCGGGGATGCAGTGATCCGGTGGTGCTGGTGTTTACAGCATAGTCGTACATCAGATAGCTGCCGGTGACCCGTGCTGTACCGAGCGTACTGGGAATGACTGTATCGCCGGAGAAAATAGTTCCGGCGGGGTCAGCTATCTGGGAAAGCCGTGCCGGGGTGGCTTTTTGATCTGCTGTCCAGCCGGTAACTGCATCCCGGTTGGAAGAACCGATACTCTGAAAATTGATCCCGTAGTGCGACACGCTGTAACTTTCAATATAACCGTTGGCTTTTTTATCCGTAGGTTTGACCGCTTCGGCAAAGGAGGGGCAGACAAAATCGTCCAGGTCGGAAACATATTTCATATTTACATAGCCCTGGGGCCAGCCGACTCCGCTGTACATAAATGCTTTGGGGTAATACTCATTGTAATCCTCCACATACATCATAGTACCGATACCGATCTGCTTGAGGCGGTTTACGCAATCGGTGGCTCTTGCCCGTTCCCGGGCGGCGGAAAGTGCCGGGAGCAGCATGGCTGCCAAAATAGCGATAATAGCGATCACTACCAACAGTTCGATCAGGGTGAATACCCGCTTGCAAGCGGGTGCATTACCGTGTAATGCACCAATACCATGTTTAATTGAAGCAGATTTTTTCATGGAAAACTCTCTCCTTATTTGGTTATTTTATAGCTGAATGCTTTGCCGTCAACTTTGATCGTCAATTTGCCGGAGGCGATTTTTGTTTGGCTCAAAACGCTTTTATCCAAGGCAAGGCTCCGGAGGGTATTACCCGCTTTGACCGGCAGCTTGCTCAAGTCGATCTCAATGGTTTCGGCTTTGGTAAAGGGTACCGGAATGATCTCTATGGCGTTGTTTTCAAACAAAAGTGCGTAAGCATTGGCACATTTTACTGCACCGAAATCGGTTCTTGTACCGTTGCCGTTCACATAGATATATTCGTCGCCGAAACTGTAATCGATGCGTTTATTGTTACGCAGTATCGAGGCGGTTTCCACCTTACCCGGATTGATTGCGTAATAACCGTTGGGCGGCAGGGTGATGGTTTTGCCGTTGTATTCAAAAGTATAATTTTCTTTGGCGTTGGCATTGGCATAAACCACTGTGCCGTTTTTATATTCGATACGGAGCTGGTTGTAGCCCACGAGTTTATTGGCAATGGCTTCGGCGGCGGTCAGGAGTTTGCCGTTGTAATGGTATTCGATGCTCTTGACCGGCACTCCGGCGTAATGCTTTTGGAGCTGTTTGAATATATAGTAGCTTTTCAATACCTCGGTTTTCAGCTTTTTGGGCGGTCTGCCGCCGACGGAGCCGAAGATATGCCCGATGGTGCCGTTGGCAAGGGAAAGCGTAAGATAACGGTCGGCAAGACGCATGTTGTTGCTGAAAGTCAACCGCAAGTGCTGACCGCAGTCGTTGCTCAAAGGCTGGATCTTCCGCAGCTGGAATTCGGGGAAAAGCGGGTCATCCGGCGAACCATTCTGGGCGTAACTGTCGCAGAAACCCGCCAGCGGCCACTGCATGATGCCTTCGGAAAGGGGTATTTCAAAATCCTGCCGCTCAATGATCAAACTTTTGGCAAGCACCCGCAGTGCCGGAGAGAATTTTCCGGCTTCCGGCACCCGGGCGTCCGAGTCGGTAAACGCCCACGGAGCCCGGCAGGTGTACTGGTCAGGGTAGGTGCATTTGAGTTTGAATTTGCGTTTGAGTTCTGCATTGACTCTTTTTTGTATGTCGATGATGTAAGCATATTTGCACATCTTGCTGCCGCCGGAGCCGTAGCGGGTATCCCGGTCGGAGTTCAGAGTCATCTTATCAAGAGAAGTTTCGGCACTGCCCACGGAAGGCAGCAGCGTAAAGTTGCTGTAAAGCCCCATGCGGTAGCCGAAGTCGTCGGTGGTTTTGCGGAAGTATTCGGCAGCGGCTTCGTCGCCGCCCAGATCGGGCAGTATGGTATCGACCATGCCATCGTAGCCGCCCCGGCGTTTGGGCGAATACTGTCTGCCCAAAGTCTGGTGATCGCGGATCATCAAATTACGCAAGCCGTAACGGTGGTAAAGCTCCCACATCTTGTAGTATTCTTTGAAATAAGTGGGGTAGGGCATCTTATCGTACCACATCCGGGTTACCCAAATGCCGTTTTTGGTTATATCCATAGTGGGGTTGCGGGGATTGGCAATATGCGGCACAACTTCCGCAACGATGCTGCTGGCGGTCAGATGGAACACTTCGCTGACTTCGTTGCGGGTATTGTCGCTTTTGATATGATACGCCGCCCCGCCGTTGAGCTGGTAGGTGTTGCCGCTGCGTTTGCCCGAGCCGCCGATAAAGGCAGAGGAATTGGTTGCATAAATATCTGCAACTGCACTCATCACCATTTTGTTATGGTAAAGGATCGCCGGATCGTTGACTCCCCGGGAGCGGATCACCCAGTAGGGCAGATTGGTCAGGATGACTTCGCCCTGCAATCCGGCAGCGTTACCGGTTCTTACTTCGTAAACTTTGCCGTTGCCGCCGGTAAGTTTGATCGAAAGGCTTTTGCCCAGAGCAGAGAGTTCAATACCACTGGTGCAGAGATTTTTATTTTTATAGCTCCACGCCCAGAGGGTTTTGACCGTGTTGCCGGATTTTTTTACGCTCAAAAGTTTACAGGCAAGTCCGGAATCATTGGCTTCCAGCAATTTGCCATCCGGCGATACAAAGCGGAAACCCCCGTCTTGCATGGGCTGAAAGGCGGGGGAACCATTGAAAGAGAGCGTTATATCGCTCAAAGTCCCGGTGCGGGGCGTATAGGTATATACGAGTTTATCCTGATTTTGCACCGAACTGAAAATGTATGAACCATTCTTTTCAATCAGTTTTACCGGCTTGGCGGGGGCGGTCAATGTAGGCAGGGCGCCGGTGGCAACGGTGGGGGCACCCACTTCTTTCCAGCTGGGGATCTCGATCCCGGCGGGGAGGGTGGCGGGCAGTTTGTGGACTGTCAGGTTATCCAGATAGTACACTTCCGGCTTCTGACCGCCGAAGTTGTAGAAAGTCAGTTTGGTGAGTTTTGCAGGAGTTTTGACTTTGAAAGGAGTTTTTTTGACCATGAATGACCAGCCCGACCAGAAAATAAAGGGTATTTCTGCGGACTGCATTTCTATAACACGCTCTTTATTATCGGCATCCACAATGGTTATTTGCAATTTGCACCCGGTGGGTTTTGTCCAGTTCTGGGCAGAGAGATAGAGCGATATGTAGTCGAAATCTTCATTGATCAGCAAAGGTTCTTTGGGGGCAATGGAAACCTTTTTGCGGGCGGGGTCGAAATGGGTGCCCGCCTGCAAAGTGAGCTTGGCGGTATAGTCGCCCCACAACCGGTCGTCGTTGCTGCGGCAGAGTTTGCCGGAGGCGATATTTTTGTAGCCGGTGACCTGCCAGTTGGAAAGGTCTTCAAAGTCGCAGAGCAGTGTCCCGGCAACCGGCTGGTGATTTTCCGTGCCGTGCAGCCGGGGCAATGGCTGGGGTAATGCAGTATCATCGGTATTGACAGCTTGAGTGGTTACAGCTTTGCCGGTATCCGGATCGCTTTCCACTGTAAGAGCGGTGTTGAAGATTTTTACTTCGTCGATGCAGCCCTTAAAGTAGATGCCGTCGCGGTCAGCGGCTTTACCCACACAGGCACGGCCGTTGAACGCTTTTAATACGCCGGGAGCAAGCACCTGTTTGCCTACGGGCTGACCATTTACGAAGAGCTGGAGAGTTTTGCCATCCCAGGCAAATGCCACATGCTGCCATACGCCTTTTTTCAGAACCTGTGCGGCACTGGCGGAATAGCGGCCCTTGCTGGTGATCAAGTTCACATTGATCCCGTTGTTGTAATATGTGCCGATCGACCAACCGGCGTGAGCTCCGCTGTTGGCACTGATTATGTAGCCCTGTTCGGAGATCTTGCGGGGCATGGTGTGTTCGGGCTTGATCCAGGCTCCGGCGGTCAGGGCGGTCACATTCTTTTTCAGCTGCGGATAATCGGGCAGTTTGATAAAGGCTTTTTTGCCGTCAAAGTGCCAGGCAAGTTCTTTCTTTTCATAACTTATATCGTCGCCGATAAAGACATTTCTGGCTCCCACCGGCAGCTGCATGACCAAGCTGGCATCGGGCGTGGGTACGGAACCCTTTTTCAATTCTGCTGAAAGTGCGGCAATATCTTCAGCGGAGAGTGCTTTGGAGTAAATACGCAGCAAACTCATGGAACCGGTCACATCGGTTTTCTGCCAGCCGCCGGAATTGCCTGCCAGCAGCGGCTCGCCGTTGGCGGTAACTCCGCCGGGCAGCACCATCGATCTGACCAGCTTGCCGTCGCAGTACAAACTTACCTTTTTACCGGCAGCCGTGATCGCCCAGGTGTGGAACGCTCCATCGTTGGGACAGCCCTTCATGCCGCGGTCACGCTTGTTGCTGTTCAAATAAAGCAATACATTGTTGTTGCTGAACAACAACCCGAAAGAGCCTTTTTTCAGCAAGGCGTAACCGTTGCCTTTGATTTGAGCGTGGAATATTACGGTGAAATCTTTGCGTTTTGCCGCATCGGCTGTGTCGCTGAACGAGAGTTTTTTGCCCTCAAATTTATAGTTGCCGATCGGCTTCCAGCCTTCCACACTTTTTACGCCTGTACCCACGGCAGTTTTACGGCTGATCTCATCCCGGATCGCTGCCGGTTCGTTGCCGTTGAAGTCAAACCCGGCAACCAGACCGTTATCGGTGTGCTGGTAACGGGTGTACCAATCGGCACCCACCGCTGCGGGCGTACTCAACAAGGCTATTAAGCCAGCCAACGCAAGCAGTTTACAATCTGTTGAACTGAATTTCATATGACCCTCTCTTTATAATTTATTCTAAAGTTGAAATTTCTTCTGCTGTAAGTGCTTTGTTGTAGATTTGGGCGGTGCTGACCAAGCCTTTGAAGGCATATCCGGCACCGGCGGGAGAGGTTCCGCCAATGGTGAACCAGCGGCCCTTTATATTGCCGATTGCAGCGGGAACCGGCTTGCTGACCGCTTTGCCGTTGACATAGATCACCACATTTTTTGTATCGTAAGTTACCACGCAATCATACCATGTGGCGGGCTTGACTACAAAACTTGCCGGGGTCTGAACGGCACCGCTGGATTTGACTCCGTAGCGGCAGTGGATCGCCCGCCAGTACAAAAACAAAGTTACCCCGGTAACTTTGTCTGCCCCGTTGCCGAACTGGAAAAGCTGATAACGCACATTGCGCTGGTAATCATCGGGAGTTTTAAAGGCAAACCGCAAGGTAAAACCTTTGGAAAGATCAAAAGTTTTGGGCGGCGTAATTTGCAAAACGCTGCGGGGCACAGTGCGGTCGCCATTGAACTGCAATACTTTGCCGTCGGGACCTTCCGCCCATGCGAGCTTTTGGGGGGCGGAAACCACCACTTTGCACTTGTTTGCTGAAAGATCTTTGATTGCGGCAGTATCGCCGCTGTTCAGTTCCAGATCCATCACCGGTTCGGCGGCGAAAAGCGTGGCAGCAAAAACTGCGGACAACGCACAAATAAGTTGTTTTTTCATTTTTTATCTCCTGATTTTATTTATTAAAAACTTCCACTTCATAAATGCGGGTGTGATCGCCATTGTTGGCGGTTACAAAGATCCGCACTTTTTTGCCAATGACCGGAGCAAATTTGTGTTCCTGCTGTAAGCCTTTGGCGTTCTTTATTTGGGCAACGGTCACATATTGGCCGTTGACTTCCACTTGCACCTGATAATCTTTGAGGGAGTTTTCGGCGGGGTAGACCACCACTCTGCCGATGGTTTGGGGCTTTTTGAAAACCAGCTCCACCCAGTCCGGAGTCTGTTTGGGCGTGGCATCTTTGCTGACCACCACGCCGTTGCTGTGACCGTTTACACAAACCTGACCGCTGGTAACGCCGTCGGCAAGGTGCCACAAGCCAACTTCGTTGTAGTGGCTTTTGAAAGCGTTGCTGGAGGCGTAGACTTCCACGGTTTCGTTTTCGTACCGCTGATAAGCCAGATTGCCCGGTTTGATGCGTTTAGCGTACTCTTTTTCGATCTGCTCTTCGATCTCTTTGACGGTTGAAAGTTTGAAATCGCTCATATTGTCGGTGTAGACCTTGACTTCCCACGGCGTAAAGCGTTCAACGAGTTTGCCGTTTTTGAATTGTGCCTGACGATTTGCCGAAAGCACCTGCACTGCTTTATTGCCGAAGGGGGCGAAGTCGATGGTGTACTCTTTAGCTTCATCCGAAAAGTTTGCCGCCAACAGCCAGTGTGCTTGATTGTTTGGATTGTATTTGCCCAGCAGCCGCAAGGCCGGATCGCTGGCTTGGGGCATTGCCTTGGGTTTATCCTGAATGATCGCTTCGTTGCCGATAAGTTTCAGCTCTTTATTCAAATGGGGCAAGCCGATGTAGAGTTCGGGGAACTGTTCTTCGTTGCGGTTGTACTGCAATATGCCGCAGGCACCCATGGTCAGAGCACAGATGTTCTGACTGCGGTAGGCTTCGTAGGTGGGTATGGGGCTTTCTTTGACCCCGGCATCGGCGTAGTTGAACCCCTGATGCATCCAGGTTATATCCTGCTTGAGGTGCAAGGGGGCGTTGTCAAAGTTTTTCTTCCAGCGGTCAAGGTGGGTACCCATCTTGCTGAAGTTCGCCATCTTTTTGGCGCGGGTGCTCATGTGATAAGTGTGCAGGGCATTGAGTTCGGCGCACTCCGCAAAAATCGTGTTGCCCCCAGCGGTGGTGCTGATCATCAACGGCCGGTAGGGGTCAACATCCCGCAAATGTGCCGCCATTTTCGTAAGCAGATCGGCACTGAACCCGCCAACGGTGGGTTCGTCCATAAAGTAGTGGATCATGATTTTATCGTCATCTTTGACCTTTTCCACCATGCCGCCCCAGACGGCTTTGGCTTTTTCGCTGACACCTTCATTGCGGAGCAAGCGGGCATTTTTGCCGGTAAAGAGGTGGTGGAGCTGATATTGCCCGGGGTGTTGAGCCGGTTGCAGCAAAAGATTGTATTCTTTGTAAGCGTAACGGATGTCACGCCCCCACAAACCGAGGATGAAGAGCCGTTTGCCGCCCCGGCGCCAGACCCCGTCTTTGCCCCGCCACATGCCGTAGCTTTTGAACTCAAGTTTACGCAAATCTTTGGTGGTTGCAGCAATAACTTTGCCGGTTTTATCCAGCGCTTTGACTTCCACAACCAGTCTGCCGTAGGGGAGTTTGGCATTGTCAAATTCAAATCCGGTCAGGCTTTTGAATGGGTAGTTTTGCGTAAGAATAGCTTTTTTATCGCCTTTTTTGTAGACTGCAAGCTGAAGTTTGGCAATGTTGGCGGAGGTGCCCACGGCAATGGTGCCCCGGACTTTATCCAACTTCTGGGATTCAAAAATCGCATCCCGGTAATGTGGATCGATAAAGCTGATTTTTATGGGAGTGAATTCAGCTTGGCAAGTAAAAAGTCTGCTGGCAAGCACCCGGTTGGTGTGTTTGTCGCGCAATCGCATCCTGCCCGTGTATTTGCCGTTGGCGGGAATTTGCACTGCCGGAGAAACTGCCAGAAGTTTGGCTTGATCTTTCAGGGTAAATTCACAGCTTTCCTGCACCGCAACCCCACCGGCTTGAGGAGCAAGGCGGATATCGAAAATCAAATCACGCTTGCTGCCGGTCTGGTTGCCGATCATGCTTTTTACAGTCAAATACTGTTTGCCGTCGACCATTTTATCTGCAAACTGAGGCGGGTCGAAGAGCCAGCAATTCTGCTTTATGCGTTTTGGAGGAGTTATTTTCAGAAAATTTGCCGCAATGTGGCTGTCGCCGGTCAGACTGCTGATTTCCTGATTGCGGTGAGGCAAATTGTAGCTTTCCCGCATCAGATTTATCCGCCAGAATTTGGCGGTGTCATCGGCGATTTCCAGCGAAGAGTAGGGCAGCTCCACTTCGCAGCTCCAGAAATTTTTGCCTTTGTATACTGCACTTTTATATTCGCAATTCCAGCTGGCGTTGCCCACGGCTCCGCCCTGTTCTTTAGCCTGCTGACTGCGGCGGTTGAAACAGTTCACCGTAAAGTGAAAAAATCCATCTTCGCTTTCCGACGGCGTAAGCATGATTTCCACACAATCCATCAAAAAGGGCCGCTTCTCCGGATCGTCCTTTTTGGGGAACCTGTCATCGGGAATGTGGCACTTGAACCCCAGCACCACAGCTTTATTGGTGTAAAGGATCTTTGCTTCGGTCTTGCGGGTGGCAACAGCTTTGTTTTTGCTGCCAAAGAGCAGAAAATCTGTGGCGACTTCCGCATTTTTCCAGCAAGCGTCAGTAAGTTTGCCGTCGATTCTGGGGGCACGATCAACTTCCAGCGGCTGAACTTTTCCGGCAAAGGCGGCAAAAGTCATTACTGCCATAATGGCGGATAAAATAACTTTATGATCCATCATCTCTTCCTTTTATTTCAATTATGAGTTATTGTGCTGCAAGGTATGTCGGCATAAGTTACGCCATCACCGGCGTACTGCATGGGCGGCTTTTTTGCCCAGTTGCCGTTGTAGGCAAATTCATCCACGGTCAGACTTTTAACATGACCATCCAGAAAAGCCACATTGGTAAGTCCGCCAGTGGGTTTGGGGGTATCCAGCGTGCCGGGGGTGGTGGCACCCCGGGGATCACCGCCCCCGTGACGGTAGGCACTGCTTTGACCATAGGCACTTACATAAGTAGTGACTACACCGGTATCGGAAAACATTTTCAATACCGACGGATCCGGTATGGCGTGGGAACGGTAGGCTTTATCCTGATGGACAAAGTTGTTGTTGGCTATGTAATGGAAGTAAGTAAAAGTATCTGTCCACTCCGGCTGGCTGGGGCAGGCGTAGGGCGAACCGGAGCCGCCTTTGCTTTCGTGGGTACTCCGCCAGTTGATACCGTAAGGTCCCTCAAACAGACCTTCGCCTTCCGGGGTTACTCCGCAAAGCAGCGCCGTCCAGCCATGCCGCCAGATGGGCTTGACATTGGGTGCCCGGTTTGCTATAACAATACACTCGTTGTGGTCATCGCCATAAAGAGTATTGGCAAGGGCTATGCTTTTGAGGTTGTTGAGGCAGTTGGTGCACTTTGCCCGCTCCCGGGCTGCCGAAAGTGCGGGCAGAAGCATTGCCGCCAGAATGGCAATTATTGCGATAACCACCAACAGTTCGATCAAAGTGAATTTCTTCTTGGAATACAGGATTTTTTTCATAAACACCCTTTCTTACTTTTTTATCCAGATCAATGTGTAGGCTTTGAGCAGCTCTTTGGGTAAAGTTATGCTCAAAGTTTTGCCATTAAACTGATACTTCAGCTCCTTGCGTCCGGCAAAGTCCGGCGAGGCGGCGTAAATGGTTTTTACCTGGGGTGCCGGAATAGAAATTACAATATCTTCTTTTATTGCCGGGAATGGCACTTCCGGCGTGGTGCCTTTCATCACTTGACCCAATTTGGCATTGCCGCCGGTGGCGTTCAAAAGGTGGATAACATCGCCATCGGCAGTTTTGTACCAGGTGGTGTAAACACCTTCCGGGGCTTTGACCTTGAAGCCGCTGTCGGCAGGAGCGAACTCTTTGCGGAAGAGCTTTTTGCAGAATTCTTCCAATGCTTTATCCAATTTGAAATCATATTTTTTCATCCAGCCGTATTCGTTGGCACAAAGATTGCTGGTGAACATTCCGGCGTGATGGATGAATTTGCCTTTGCCGTAGGATTTTTCCAATACCGCAGGTATCTTCTTGGCCGGGTCAGCGTAAACAACGGCTTGGCTGGTTCCGTACTTGCCGCTGGCAGAAGGAACCAGATTGTATTTTTTCAGCAGTTGGGTACTGCTTTCCGGCAAATTGCCGTATTTGCGGAATTTTACCGGCACGATGTCGTAGCCGTAAACATCGGCAAAGCCCCACTTGCTGCGGAAATTGCCGATTTCATCCTGCCATGCGGCGGTGGCTCCGGTTATGACCGTGCCGCCCTTGCGGGCAAATTCTTTGATGACTGCCAGCTGTTTATCCGAGAGGCAGTTGGCACTGCCCACAAACAGCAGTTTGAACTCTTTGAGCTTGCCGGCAGAAAGGCTCATGTCGCCGATCATCTTGTATGGTATGTGGAGTTTTTCCAGCACTTGAGCTGTCCCCATAAGTTCGGGCAGCATGCTTACGCCCCGGTTCCAATCCCGGCTCTGAATGGGGAAGAGCAAGGCGGCATTGGCAACTCTTTTGCTGGTGGAGTAATCCATGTTATCACGGACAAATGCCGGATAATCGCTTTTCCCGGCGGGGCACTTTTCGATGGTTTCCCAGGTGCTTTGAGCGTTCATATTGTTTACCGCCCAGCCGAAATAACCCAGATCCCAGTTGCTGTTGTTGTAGACCAAGCCGAAAATCGGGGTGTTGTATTCAAAAGTCAACACCTCTTTCATCTTGCGGAACGGTATCAATGCCCGGTGGCTGTAAAGCACATCGCGGGTCATGATCTCTGTGCCGAGAAAATCCACGCCCCGGGCAAATTCTGTAAGGTCAAGACCCAAAGCCAGCGAACTCCAGTTGCTGGTAAAACCGTAGTGGGTGCTGTATGCCATAAAGGAGAAATCAGGATCGACCTCTCTGGCGGCAAGTTTCAGCTCTTTCCAATTATCGCCCACTTTGCGTTTGTGCCAGACTGCAAAGCGTTTCCAGAGTTCATCGGTCTGGTCGCCGATGCGTTCATCCAATTCATTGACCGGCAGATACAATCCGGTATCTTTATGGAACGCTTCCCGGCAGTAACTGCAGCCACAGCCGTGGGGGAAGAAGTGGGCTTCGTCGATCATCAGACAATCCACTTGAGTCCGGCGGATGAAATCCTGCAAATACTTTTTGTAATACGCTTTGAATTTGGGGTTCATTATACAGAATTGAGGTCCCGGCAGCATACTGTCTATGGATGTATTGAGTTCGTCCAGCCGTTCGCTTGCCACCCGGTATCCGGCATCCACATTCCACAACAGCGTCAAGTCCTGATGGTCAATGACTTTCATATTGCGTTTGTGGGCTTCTTCTGTAAGTTTGCGGAGATTTTCTGCCGCCCGGTCAAGATGGGCAAAATAGGTGTGGCGTGACAGCATACTGCTTACGAGTATGGCGTTGACCCCTTTGCTTTGCAGTTCGTCAAGGCGTCTTTGCATGGCTTCGGGCTGCATGTATTCGTTGAGCGTACCCTGATTGCCGGGGCCCCATGCACTGATTTTAGCGGTATAACGCCACTTCATGCCGGGGCGGTCAGGATTGCCGGCAGCTTGCACCGGAGCTTCCGCTTTAGCCGGATTTGCCGCTTCCATGCCGGGGAAGGGCAGGTCAAAAGTTTGCAGACTGGTGGTGTATTTTACAGCAGGTTTATAATGATTGTTGCGGTAAACTACTGCGGGTTCAAAACCATCGACTTTCCAGAGCTTTTTGCGTATGGAGTTATCTTCCCAGTTGGACATGATGTATTGCAAACCCAGTGTGGAAATCAGGTATTTACCCTCAAGTTTCAGCTCGGCTGTGTTGCCATCCACCCAAATCGCCCGGCTGGCGGTGATAGCTTTTCTTGCCGGGACGGTAATATTTTCTGCAATTTTCACATTGTTGAAAGTTATATCGAATTTATTGTCAACTTTCTGGAAATTGCCTGCACCGAATGTCACCCAGTAAAGACCGGGATTGAGGTTGCCGATCTTGAGAATACCATTTTTGCCGGTTGCCGCCCCGTAAAAAGCCCCATCTTGAGCTTTGGCAACAGTTTCCGGTGTTCCGGAGAGCCATTGGAGCGATTTGTCGGCAGCTGCCGGAGTATATTTTTTACCCGCATTGTTGCCGCCAAAATGATAGATCCGGCGGCAGGGGTATTCGGCGGTGTACGCCAGCTGGGTCACGGCGTGATATTTGGCAAAGTCGCTGTCAGAGCCCCGGTAAAAACGGATTTTTGTACCTACATGACCGCCGCACTCCGGCAGCGTGGTTCCGCTGTTAAGTTCGGCATATTCGCCTTTTTTCTGCAAGAAGCCAAACCCTTTGATCGCACCATTGCTGTAATCCGAAAGAAAATCCCCGGCTCCCAGCACATTGAAGTCGATGACCAGTTTGCCGTATTTGGGACTATCTAACGCCACCTGTCGGCAGTTGGCGGGCAAGATGGCTTTGCCGTTGGCAAGATCCGCAGGAATAGTGCCGCTGACTGTTTTGACCCGGCTGGCACGACCCACTCTGGCAGTGTATTTTGCCCCGGCAAAAATATCGAAAGGCAGCTGGGCCTTGATGCTCCGGGGGCGGTAGATGCTGTAAGCATCCGCTTCGGTCAGAAAAGTCAATTCAAGGTGTTTGCCCTGTTCGACGGCGGCGATCTCCAACCGGAACCGGGTGGCTGGATCGCTGTTCCAGATATTGTAAACTTTGCCAGTTGGAGTTTCCGTTACCGAAGTTTTGACCGGAGCTTTGCCGAATTTGAGCGAGCCGGTAAAGACCTGAATGTTTTTAAGCAGTTCCTTGCCGTCAAGTTCGGCTTTCAGGTCAGTACCATTACCTGAAACTGTGAAATCACCCGCCCAAAGTGCCGATGCAGTCAAGGTCAAGCCAAGCAATAATGCCGTTTTTTTCATGCCGTGATCCCCGTTTTAGATTACTTGAGTTCAATAACTTCTTCCGGCGAGAGGGCTTTTTCGTAGAGCTTCATATTTTTGACCAGCCCCTGAAAAGCGTAGCCGCCGCCCCGGTTGGCAGTTGCACCGATGGTGAAAGTGTTCTTGATTTCCGGAATAACTGCGGGGGCACTCTTGACCACTTTGCCGTTCAAATAAAGAGTGATGTTTTTGCCGTTGTAGGTCATTACCGCATCGTACCAGGTGTCGGGCTTGATCAAATTGGCTTTGGCATTGGTGGCAACGGTGGTTTTGGCATCAGCTCCATAGCGGCAATGGAAAGCTTTCCAGAACAGGAAGATGGAAAAACCGTTGATTTTATCAGCACCGTAGCCGTACTGGCAGAGCTGAATGCGTGCCTTCTGATTATGGTTGGCAGCAGTCTTTATCTTGAAAAAGAGGGTAAAACCGTTGCTGATCTTGAAAGTTTTGGGCGGAAACACCAGCACCACGCCCCGGGGCTGTTTGGCATCGCCGGAAAAAGAGAGGATCTTTTCGCCGTTTTCTTCGACCCATGATAATTTTTCTTTACTGGCAACTGCCACTTTGCAGTTGTTGGCAGACTGGTCTTTGATGGCGGCAAAATCACCGCCGGTAAAGTTGATGTTGATTGCCGGTTCCGGGATAGCGGCAAAAGCACAGCTTACGGCGAGAGTCAAAATGGCGAGAACAGCACTCTTTTTCATTTGTAAAGTCCTTTCGGTTATTTTGTAATAGTAAAATTTTTATTGCTATTATAATATAAAAGGGTGACCTTTTCAAGTATTTATTTTATTTTGTGATATTTTTCAATAAAAATTGTGGTTTTATTTACAAAAAATTATTTTTTGTAGAAAAAGTGCGATATTTTCTTGAAATTTGTATTTTTGTGTGTTATAATATTTTTATTATGAACAGGAATAAACACATTACTTTGCAGGAAATTGCCGACGCTTCCGGTTTCTCCGTGGCGGTGGTTTCCCGTGCTTTGAGCAATGATATATTGCAGAACCGCACTGTGGCGGCAGAAACAGCGGCAAATATTGTAGCCGTTGCCCGCAAGCTGGGCTGGATGCCCCGGCAGTCGTTTAAGAAAAAGCGGTCGCTGGGGGCGGTGGGCGTTTTTGTGCCGGGCAGTACCGGGGTTTTAGGTCAGGAGATGCTTGAGGCAGTAAATTATGTTGCCCGTAAAAGCGATACGCCCATATATTGCTATAACTCGGTGGATGGCGAAAGTTTCCGGCAGTTCTGGGATAATCACGGAGCCAACAGCCGTTCCATCGGGGCAGTAAGCTATTATCCGTCAGATAAAAGCGAGGAACCGGCTTTTATGGAAATGTACGAAAAATTTCGCAAACGGGAAGCCCCATTGGTCATAGTGCATAATAACGCACCGGATGATTTTCCGGCGGTATCGGTAAAAATCGACAATTTTTACGGCGGCAAACTTGCCGGTGAACACCTTGCCGAGCTGGGGTGCAGAGAGAATTTTCTGCTGGGCTTCGGCTATACCAACTACCGTTACGAGCGATTGCTGGGCTGCTGCGAAGCGTTGAACACTCACCGGGTGCTTTACAACACCATTGTCCGCAAAACGGAGTTTGATACCGAAGGGTTGATCGGGCAGATCGAGCGGCTCACTGATTGGAGCACGCCGGAACCGGTGGGGGTGTTTGTGGACGGCATGTATTCGGCGTTGACCTTGCACAACTATTTTCAGAGCAAAGGTGTGGCGATCGGCAAAAAAATCAAGCTCATAAGCTATGATGACTCAATTTGGATGGAGTGTGCATATCCAGCCATAACCGCCATCCGCCAGAACTTTTATAAAATGGGCGAACTTGCCATGAAAAAACTTTTCAACATGATGCGGGGCTGCAAAGAAACTGCCGAATACATCAAGCCGGAATTGATAGTGCGTGCCAGCACCCGTTCGCAGAATTGAGTTTTGCTTGCGGGTAACTGAAAATATTCAGCAAAACCCTTTATTTATCTTTAACTTTTTTGCCGTCCAAATAGAGTATACCGTTCTGGAACCATTGGAAACGGTCGGTCACCCGCTTGCGTTCCACCGTTTCGGCATGGCCATCGTAAAAACCGCTGTTGGCGGCGGTGCCGTTGTCATAAAAAAGCTGTTTGCCGTCGTCACTTTCGATAAAGGTGGTGTCGCCGCCGTGCCGCCAGCCCACATAGCCCCGGGCGAGCCAGCGGATATCCGGCTGTGCCCGATTGGCTGTATCCATGAATGTTACCGCCAGATCCGGTTGCAGCAGCGAGCTTTCGGTACGGGGGATAAAGGGGTGGGTGGTACTGTTGGCAGCGGTTTTCATGCTGTTGTATCCATACCCGATAGAGTTGTGCCCATAGTGGGAGTAACTGAATTTTTTATTATTGATCCCGGGGTTGAACCCGGTGGATTCCGATGGACAGCTGAAGATGGCGTAAGTATGTTTGGTAGTTTCGCCAGCATAGGAGGCTTTGGCTTGGTCGCTGCTTACATGGGGCAGGAGCCGCGGCAGCCAGTTGGTACCGGCTTCACCATCCATAGTGGAGCTGATGATCCAGCCTTCATTGGCGGCGGAATAGCTGTTCATGGCAAAGTTCATCTGCTTGAGGTTTGCCAGACATGCCGAAGTCTTTGCAGCAGCCCGGGCTGCGGAAAGTGCAGGCAGAAGCATTGCCGCCAATATGGCAATAATAGCGATGACCACCAACAGTTCGATCAA
>JAZMZK010000009.1:0-29952 GCA_045585955.1 Victivallaceae bacterium | reverse complement strand
GGCATTTATCTATTTGCGTTGCAAAATAGATAAATGCCATTCAAGTTTTAAAAAAGTTCCAATACAAAAGTTGATCATATAACTTTTTATTGACCTACCCGTATTGGGAACAGAGCCTAAGTTTTACGCTAAATAACCGTTGCTCTTATCCTCAAAGATCTTTTCGCTGGTGGAAGAGTCAAAGGCTCCGACCGAAACCATATCATCGTATTGCCCGCCTTCATCACCGAATTTCAGCGTAATTTTGCTGTTTGCTCCGCCCTTGACCTCCACCGAGTTGCTGCCTTCTTTATAAACACGGTTTTCAGCATCCCAGTTATCTTTATCGCCGGAAGCAAACCAGAGCGTGATAGTGGTATTATCGGTAATTTCTACGGTGTCAACACCCCAGTTTTCACAGAAAGCAAAGATGTCATTGCCGCCGCCGGAATGCATAGTATCATTGCCGGAACCGCCCACGATGAGATCAAATCCGGTACTGCCCACAATGCGGTCATCTCCGGCATCGCCGAAAAGATCATTGTCAGAGCCGGTCGCCCAGATAACATCATCGCCATCGCCGCCGTGGAGGCTCATTTCAGAGCCGATATACTCAAACCGCTGACTGGTCATATCAATTATATCGTTACCGCTCCCGGCATAGATAATTTTGAGATTTTCTATGCGGGATGTGTTTTCCAAGTCACTGCCGGGGATAGCGGAATATACATCGTCCACAAACAAGGCGTCACCGTTGCTGTCATCGGTCAGATAAAGGATGTTGTCATCTTCTGCACCATAGAAGAAGTCAGCGATCTTGTTTTTGCCGGCAAGCTCAACCGTTTCGCCGGTACCTTGCCAACCATCAAAAGTTCCGGTATGCTTGGCAACATATTCATTGCTCCAAACATCGGTGGCATTCGCCATAAACAAATCGAGCATTTCGTCGGTTTCCGCTTTAACCAACACCGATTCAGCATCAGTGATTTGCTGATTTACATTACCGGTTGTTTCTCCCGCCGAATAGCCGAACTCTACCCGGGGTGCGTAAATATTCACGCCTTTACCGGTAAGGTCAGCTATATTCAAAACCTTGTCGCCAACGGAAATATCTACCGTAACAGATTCTGCATCAAACTCAACAGTCGCCCCGGGCGTAACCGGTTCTGCAACCGCCGGTACATCGGGGGTATCCGGTACATCGGGGGTATCTGTTACCGAAGTTACCTGCAGTGCCAGATTGCCGCCGTTGTTGGTCAGCGAATAACTCATATCGTTGTGTTCGATAGTGCCGCCAAGTTGCAGCGAACCCAATTCTTCATCGCTGTTCCGGATGGTTATAGCGCCGTCAAAGTCATTGGCTTGACCTGCCAGCAGATACTCGCCGGTACCGGCGTTATCCACACTTACGCTGTAATCGCCGCCATCAAGGAACGCAAGATTGTTGATCATGGCAGTTTGATTTGCTTTTTCATTCAGCACCAGATTGACTGTGCCGTTATTGACTGCTATATCGTCAAGTACCATGGTACCGTTGACATTGATCACGCCATCAAGAATAGCCCCGCCATAGAGGAAGAGTTTACCATTGTTGCTGATAGTTACATGGGAAACCATCCCGCCGGTAGCCACATGCACCGCACCGCCGTCAATAGTGATGTTATCTGCACAACCAGCCATAGCTACATAAAGATTGCCACCGGCTTCAACAGTAATATTTTCAGCATCG
This sequence comes from Victivallaceae bacterium, assembly GCA_045585955.1. GTDB lineage: Bacteria > Verrucomicrobiota > Lentisphaeria > Victivallales > Victivallaceae > SIG78. The sequence goes on along the minus strand of JAZMZK010000009.1, from coordinate 28,244 downwards.
TGGGGGGTGAGAAGGTAGGTTACGCCGCCGTCAGCCACAGTAAGAGATTTCCAGTTGCAATCAATATAACCATAACTATCGAGCACAAAAGTACCATTTACGGTTATTGTACCGAAAATAGTATTATCCATTCCTGCTTGGATGGAATAAGAGCTGATTCTGGCGCCTTTGGCAATGATTACAGAGGTGTTGTTTGCATCAGATAAGGACTCAAAGTAGATATAACTGTCCGCCTCCAGCGTTACAGTATCAACCACGCCGCCGCTGGAGATGGTCATATAACCGCCGTTGAGGATCGTATTACTTGCCACGCCGCCGCTGGAGATGGACATAGAGCCCCAGCTGTTGACGGTAGTGCTGTTCGCCACGCCCCCGCTGAGGATAGTCATCATGCCGCCTTCATCCCAGGGCGCAACCTCGCCGTTTAGGGTAGTATTATTTGCCACGCCGCCGCTGGAGATGTGCATGGTGCCACCGGAGTTGACGATGGTACCATTGGCCAGACACCCCCGCTGGAGATGTGCATGCGGCCCCAATCGTTGACGGTAGTATCATTCGCCAGACCGCCGTTGTAGATGTACATGGTGCCTTGGGAGAAGACCGTAGTGCTGTTCGCCACACCTCCGCTGGAAATGTGCATGCTGCCACCATCGTTGAGGATAGTGTTGTTCGCCACGGTATTTTGATGAACGGTCATTGATTCATAACTTAAAGTTATCCCGGTAAAAGTATTTGATACAAAAGTAACACCAGCCCCATCAGCTACATCGACATACCCGCCATTTTCTTTAATTGCCAACGCAGTGCCGCCGCTGGATATGCGCATTTTGCCGCCGGAATTAACAGTAGTATTGCTTGCAGTACCAGCGCTGTTGACAGCTATATAGCCGTCTCGGTTGACAGTAGTGCTTTCAGCCACGCCACCGCTGGAGATGTACATGCACCCTTCGTCGTCGAGGGTTGTATTGCTCGCTATACCGCCGGATGAAATATACATGTAATCCAAGGATAAAGTAATTCCAGTAATGACTGTGCCGGATTTTATGTCGTAACCCATATTGCCCCCTTTGAGATCGGTTTTTCTGTTCCTGGTTTTATTGCAGGCGTTTCAGGGCTTCTTTGGCGCCTTTTACATCAACTTCTGCTGCTGCTTTGTAATACTCTTTGGCTTTTTTCAGATCTTTTTTGACCCCTTCGCCTTTTTCATAGCATACACCCAGCATGTAATAAGCATCGGGATCGACCTGTTGGGCGGCTTTGCTGAACCATTCTGCCGCAGCTTTTTTATCCTGTTTGGTGCCTTTGCCGTAATAACAGCACAATCCTAAACGGTATTGTGCAGAGGGTATGTTGCGCCGGAGCGCACGGCTGTAAAGCTCAAAGGCTTTTTTGTGATCCTGTTTGACCCCTTCGCCTTTATAATACAAATCGCCGAGGCTTACAAGTGCATTATCATAGTTGCGGCTGGCGGCTTTTTCAAACCACAATATCGCTTTTTTCAAATCCTTTTTTACCCCGTCGCCGGTCTGGTATTTTACCCCGATATCCCACCAGGCTTCCAAATCTCCATCGACATCAGCTGCATCCATGATCACCTGGTCGTTGAGTTCCGGACTGGTTTGCAGATTTACATGCATGGGCTGCGGTTGGGCTGGCGCTGCTGCGGCAACCGCAACACTCCCGAAAAGAATTGCACCCAGCATCGTCTTAAAAATTACAGACTTTTCCATAAAAACACCTTCATTTCGGTTAGATTGTACTCATACTCAAGCTAATATAACTTGATAACAAAAAAAAGTCAAATAAAAAATCATTCAATAATGACGGTTTTCGCAGTTTGGTACTTTCATAAAACCGGCATTTTATTGAAAAAACGATCGGTGTGTGTTATATTAACTGAAAATCGTGATGATATCCAAGTTTTTTACGCATTCAAAAAATCCTTTGCACTGCGTGCAAAAACAGTTGGAGCTTTCTGGTATCAAAAAAGGAAATTTTACTGTTGAAAAAGTTTTATGCTGTTCTTGCCATGCTGGCGGCAACTGTGCTATGGGGTTTTGCCTTTTCGGCTCAATCCCGGGGCATGGATCATGTAGGACCGCTGTTGTTTGTTGCTTTGAGGTCGATCGTTGGTGCCGCTGCTCTCGCCTTTACCGCAATGTGTTTTGATCTTGTCCGTTTAAAACGCATAACGCTGTGGGGTTCTGCCGGTTCTGCCGGAGAGCGTAAGACTCTGCTTGCCGGAGGGATAGCCTGCGGACTGCTGATCAGTGCGGCAAGTACCTTTCAGCAGTTGGGGATCATCCATGTAACGGCTGGCAAAACCGGATTCCTTACTGCACTCTATATAATCATAGTGCCGTTGCTGGGGGTGTTTTTTAAGCGCAAAACTTCTCTGCTGTTGTGGCTTGCTGTGATCATATCGCTGGGCGGAGCATATTTTTTGTGCGGCGGAGCCGGTTCGATCGGCTGGGGCGAGATATTTGTAGTGATCTGCGCCCTGTTTTTTGCACTGCATATCATGGTGATCGACCGTTATGCGCCGGTTTGTGATTGTGTGCGGATTTCGTGCATTCAGTTTATTACGGCAGCTGTTGCTGCTGCAATATTTTCGCTGATCTTTGCTGAACCGTGGGGGCTGCAAAGTATTGTTGAATCGCTGCCGTTCTGGGTATATTGCGGAATCGGTTCCAGTGCCATAGCTTTTACTTTGCAAATGGCTGCTCAAAAATATCTGCATCCGGTAACGGCGGCGCTGATCATGAGTCTGGAGTCGGTTTTCGGCGTGCTGGGCGGATGGATGTTTTTGAATGAAACACTTTCCGGCAGTGAAATTGTCGGCTGCTGCATAATATTTATTGCCGTAATAATTGCCCAGCTGCCGCAGAAATCCTGATTTGATGCCGGATGTCTGGCGTTTGCCTGCTCGAAAAAACTTATTCCTGCAACTGTGCATTGCCGGGCAGGATCTTGAATTGCACTGCAAGAGCCGCCGGATCGCTGGCTGTACATTCCACTTGTACTGTTTCGCCCAGTGGTATCCGGGCATTATAGCGGTTTTTGAATTCGTAAGCCAACTCCGGCAGCAGCCATACACTGCGCTCATCGGGCTTGGCAACGTATATTGCTGTACCCCGCCAGTTTTCCGGTTGATTTTTCAAATATACCAAAGTCCAGTATTCCCGGCATTGACGCTCCAATTTACTGCTCATCACTGCCGCCGGTTCGGCATGGGCAAGGCGCTCATCCAGCGAGCTGATACTCAAAAGCTCCTCGCCAGCCAGGTATTTACGCAGTTGGATATGATTGAGCAGATCTTCGTAACGGCGCAGCGGACTGGTTACCCGGGCGTATGGCTCCAAGCCCAGCCCGGCGTGTTTGCCCGGAACTGTTGAAAGCGTACTGACCCGGCAGCTTTTACGCAATTCATACATACCGGGAACAGTTTCCGGGCGCTCAATCATTTCCGGATCGCTTTGCACGGCAAACGCCAGCGGAAAATCATGTTTTCCCGCAAATTTGGCTGCGGCGTTACCGGCTGCCATCATGGCATTTGCCACCAATTCCCGGGCAGGGGATTGGTCAAGAGCGGTTATCCTGATACTGCGCTCAAGCGTATTTACTTTGACTTTTACTTCCGGCAGGCGGATCATTACAGCATTATTGGCTTTACGGTATTGCCGGAACCGCTCGATTGTTTGCACACAGGGCGCAAATTCACTGCTTTGCATAAGTTCTTCGGCCTGCTTGTAGTTGCAGCGCTGAACCTTTACCCGGCTCAAACAGAGCTTTTCCAGTTCGGCTTCGCCCGATTCGTTTATTTTTATGCCAAAACTCAATGCCGGAGATGTTTCGTTCAGCCCCAAACCGAAAATATCAACGGCGTTTTCCGGCAGCATGTGGGTTATTTTTTCCGGCAGATATGATGTGCAGCCCTGTTCGCAGGCAAATTTTTCCAATTCGCTCTCCCATTTTACCACTGCTGCGGGGTCGGCTATATGCACCCACAGCAGATCGTTTGCCGCATCGTAAGCTATGGCATCGTCGGGATCGTTGCTGTCGGCATCGTCGATAGCGTAAGAGGCTAAATGAGTCAGATCAAGGCGCGCTTCTTCGGGCAGGGCGGGCAGTTCCGGATATTCCGGAGCGGGGTTGAACTCAAAGCGGCGCAAATGCGGATTATTGTCAAAATCATTCCAGACCTTGAGTTTCAGCAGCAGGGCTTGAGCTTTTTCCGCAGTTGCCTCCATAGCAAGTTCGTGCATAAGTTTGCTGGAGGTGGTTTCGCCGTATGCCACATTTTCTATTTCCCGCAAAGCATTGCGGTCTTCCGGGGTGACGGCGCCGGTACGGATCCGTTCCAGCAGGGCAAGTCGGGCATCGGCAGCGGCCTGTTTCTGCATTTCTTTTTGCAGAATATTGTTTATATGTTCGGCGGTGTGGGCGCTTACGCCGGTGTCGATACTGCCTGAAAAGTAAATATCCTGTGCCAGAAGTTCTGCCGCCGCCAGTGCGTTTTCCGGTGTATATGAGTTAAAAACCAATTCGGTAAAATCGCCGAAACTCATAGAGTCAGACCCCATAAGCTCCACGCACTCGGTTAATGTATCTTTATTGGGTATGGCGGCGGCTGATGGCACATTGCTGCACGGCCCGTTGTGAAGAAATGTAATATCTTTCAAGCGCACTGATTTGCGGTCGCCGGAGGAGGTGCGGATGGTGTATTTATCGTTGGCGATCTCGACAACGAGCGCACCTTTGTTCTTATAAAGTACGAGGGAATTGGTCTTTATTAACATATTATCGCCTTCTGAATTTACTATTTTCATTAATTTAATACATCAAATATAAACTTTCAAGCATGAAGAGTTGTATTTCTGAAAAAGAGTGGTATTTTATTGCATGTTTTGTGTATTAGGAGTATAAAAAATGAAATTGCGTTATTTGTTCAGTGTTTTATCGTTTGGTTTGATTATTTTTTGCGGCTGCTCTGCCGGAGGATTTTATTACTATAATGATCAGCCTTCCGGTAAAATTGCCGGAACCAGAGTTGAAATCGAAAAGTTTTCCCCCGTTTATACAGATAGAACTCCGGTTATACTGATCCACGGTTTGTGGGGAGCGGTGTTGCAGGATAAAAACAACAAAAATTTGCCGGTTTGGGGCGAATTATCCTGCTTTGCTCCGACAGCTGAAAAGCGTTATACAGCAATGGCGCTGATGCCAAACCAAAAAAGTTCTGCAACGGCAACTGATATCTTGAGAACCACCCGGGCGAATTTTTGCGGTATGGAGTTTGAAATCGAAAATTATTCACGGATCATAAAACTGTTGCAGGCGATCGGCTATGTGCCGGAAAAGAGCTTGCTGCCGGATGGATGTCATTACAGCACTCTTTTCATTTATTACTACGATTGGCGGAAAAGCATCGACGAAAATGCTGCCGGACTTGCTGCTTTTATTGAAGAAAAGAAAGAGTATTTGAACAATCAATTCAAAACTTGCAGCAAGCATAGCAATAAAGAGATACGCTTTGACCTGCTGGGGCACAGTATGGGCGGCTTGATTGCCAGATATTATGTGGAATATGGTTTGCAGAAATTGGGCAACGGAAAAAATCCATTGCCCAGACGCAACTGGTACGGTGCAAAAAATATCCGGAAACTGGTTATGGCTGGTACTCCGAATGCCGGATATGCTGATACTTTGCTGGAATTGGTAGAAGGAGTAAGTTTTGACTCCCGGCTGCCCCATATCCCCGCCGGGGTGCTTGCCACATTCCCCAGTTACTATCAGATGCTGCCGGATGTTTCAAAAGAAACTGTAAGATACCGTGGATCCGGTAAGGCTGTCGATATATTTAATGTGGATCTGTGGCAAAAATATAAGTGGGGATTGTTTGAAAACAATTCTTTCAACCGTAATTTGCTGGCAAAACTCTATCCTGATCTGCCGGAAAATGAGCGGCAGGCGGCAGCCGCAGAGTATGTGGGGAAGCTTTTGGATAAAGCCAGCCGTTTCAAGCTGTTGTTCCGCAAGCCGGTCGGATTGCCGCCGGAGCCGGTAAAATATTATCTGTTTGCCTCGGCGGGGCTGGAAACTAATTCGTTGATCGAGGTTGACGATGCCAACGGGGCTCTTACAGTAGCCGGAGTCGCTCCCGGAGATGGCAAAGTGACTTTCCGCAGCAGCGGTTTTGAACGGGGCAAAAGAGAAAACTCATTGCTTTTCAGCGATATTTATATGCTTGACGGCGGCCATATGGGGTTTATGGACAGTGTGATTTTTGCCGGGAATCTGGCGTTGGTACTTCATTCTGAACTTTAATAGAGTACGATTTGATCATGAGTGAAAGATATTCCTGGAAAAAACTGAAAAATCTCCCCCCGATGCGGAGGCTGTTTGACCGCTGGGTTCCGGAAGCGCTTACGATGATGGGGGCAATCAAACTGCTGCAATTTTTGCGGCTGCTGGGCGTTAAAGCGCGGGTGAACGGCTGGCGTAAGGTAACAAGTATTTTTTTGCGGGGCGAAAGCAGCAAGTTTGTGTTGGGCTGTTTTCGGTTGAAGCCGGATGCTTCGGCGCTTTTCCCGGCACCAACCGAAGAAATGGCTGCAAGCCGTTTAGCCACCAAACTGGCGGCGTATTTGCGGTTGACTGATGCAATCGGATATTGGGTCGAGCCGGGTAAACTGGCGTTTTACCGTCGTCGCCGCCGTTTTCGGGATCTGCTTTTTGTTGAGGTCGATGATATTGGTATGATCGTGCAGTTGAAGCCGTATTTTGATGGTTTTGTCCGCGATCAGGAGATACTTGATGAAACTCTTGAATATATCAAATATCAGTGTAATAAATTGCATGATATGCCCGAACAGGCCCGGGCAGTCGCCTTGATGAAATACATGCAGCAGTGGGCAAGACGGCAATCAAGATTCTACTACTTCGGCCGCCGCCGCCGCATGTATCTGGTACACCGCATATTGAACGCCACTGTGCTTTTTTGTGAGTTTCCGGCAGAGAGCAAAGATAAAATCCAACTCAAAGACCGTTTTCAGATGCCGGATTTCCGGAAATACCGTATCCCCGGATTCGGCATGCTGGGAGTGGTGGCAAGATTTTCACCTGATTTGCAGGAAGTTGATCTGTGGTGTCAGTTCAATCATGTAGCGACCGATGGTTTGCCAATGCAGGAATTTTTGAGCAAATTAAAAAAGGATTGGGGCAGCGCCGGTAAAGTTGTGTATCCGGCTTTGGCGGATAATACTTTCGGTAATATACAGTTGCGCTATGCCGGTGAAGGCAATTTCCGGGCATTGTTCTTTGCCGACTTTGAGCCTTTGCTGGCAGTACGCCGGTATTTGAATGAGCACTATCAGAAGGAGATGGGGGGTTCAGCGGCGATTGCCGGTTTGATAATGTGGGGATTGTCACGGCACGAAGCTTTTGCAAGACAAAAAATATTACTGCCGGTTGATGCCGGAATGGGCGATGAAGACCGCAAGCTGGGGTTGATGATGATCCGCCCCAAACAATTTGCACACGATGGCAGTAAAAATCTGCTCGAAGATTATTGTAATTTTCAAAAAGAGATGAATTTGCGGATGGAACAGGCCCGTTCGGGCGGCGGCGCGGTCAGCGAATTTCTGGAACTTTGTGCATTGCTGCACCCCTTTTTCTATCATCTGGCACGGCGGATTTGGCCGCGGGCTTTGGATGAAGTGTTGGGGACTGTAGGTTTGTCCATATTAAAAGATGCAGAAATATTTATTGCTCCGAAAACCGAATTTCAGAGCGGCGGATTTATTGCTGTAGGCAATCTGGTGATGCCGACCCGGGATGCCCGGACGGCAGCGGCGGTTTCCATGACCGGTACCCGGCAGCAGATACGAAACTGTCTGGAAGCGGTGCGGCTGTTGCCCAAGGATCTGGTGTGGATGTTTGATTTACAGGATAAATTGCCGGAAAATAATGCAAAAGGGAGTATTTCTCCGGAAAAATGATTTCTGATACAAAAAAATCCATATTCAGTAAGAAAAACTTGAAAAAAAGCTGTTAAAGTATTTGACGGATGCATGAAATTGTGATACATTAATAAATGCTTTAATTTGTTAAAGATATAAAATCTTGAAAAAACTTAATATAAAAGGAGAAAAAAAATGACAAAGCGTGATTTGGTCGTAAAGATCGCTAAAGAAACTGATCTTATTCAGAATGATGTAGCCCAGGTTGTTCAGAAGACTCTTGATTATATTGCTGCCGAACTGGTTGCCGGGCGTACCATTGAACTGCGCAACTTTGGTGTTTTTGAAATCAAAGTGCGCAAGAGCCGCAAGGGCCGCAACCCCAATCAGCCCAAAAATGAAGTGGTTATTCCGGAACGCGCCGTTGTCAAGTTCCGTGCCGGCAAAGAGCTTAAAGATGCTGTTGAAAAGCTCAATCCTGCCGATTTCAACGAATAAGCAAATTTTTTTGCTGGTTACAAATTTTAATACAGGCTCCCGGTTATGTGCTGCGGAAAACAGAGCTTGAACAACTTTAGAGTTGGCAACTATGGAGTTTTCTGCGCCCAAAATCCGGGAGGTATAGAAAGCGCCAAATGTGTAAATCCCTGCGGGGAAACACTATTTGGCGTATTTTTTTATACTTTATAAACAAAGGTTATATCATGGCTAAATCAGCTCCATTGCCCGGAACCGCAGATATTTTTCCTGCCGAAGTTGGTGCGTGGCGTTTTTTGGAAAATACCGCCCGCAGTGTGTTCGGCCGCTACAATTACGGCGAATTGCGGACTCCGATTTTTGAAGCTACCGAAGTCTTTCAGCGCGGTTTGGGCGACGAAACCGAAGTCGTTCAGAAAGAGATGTATACATTTGAAGATCGCGGCGGCAGAAGTGTAACTCTCCGCCCTGAAGGTACCGCCGGGGCAATGCGTGCATTGCTCAATACCGATGTGCTCAACGGCGTGGAACAGCGGGTCTTTTACATTGGCCCCATGTTCCGGGGTGAGCGTCCGGCTGCGGGCCGCCGTCGCCAGTTTCATCAGGTCGGCGTGGAAAATGTAGGCAGAGTTGCACCTGAACTGGATGCTGAAACGATTGCCATGCTGCTGGGTTTTCTGGAAGAATTGGGTATTACCGGAGCTACGCTCAAGCTCAATACCCGTGGTGTTGCGGCTGACCGTCCTGCGGCAGCGGCTGCTTTGAAAGAGTATTTTTCCAAACATATCGATCTTTTGTGCGAAGATTGCCGCAAACGGCTGGAAGGCAATGTGTGGCGCATATTGGACTGCAAGGTGGAATCCTGCCGGGAGATCATTGCCAATGTGCCGGATTACGCCGGTATGTTCAGCGAAAGCTCCCGGGCGTATTTCCAGGAAGTCTGCAAGCGTTTGGACTGGCTGGGGATCAAGTACGAGATCGACCCGTTCCTGGTGCGGGGGCTGGATTACTATGTGCATACGGTATTTGAAATAACTCATCCCGGACTTGGCGCACAGAATGCCATTGCCGGAGGCGGTCGCTACGAATTGACTCTCCCCGGCGAAAACAAACCGGTGATCGGTGTCGGGTTTGCTGCCGGTATGGAGCGGCTGCTTATGGTGCGCGAAGCATTGAACCTGCCGGCGAACGGCAACGAAAAAGAACCCGGATGCGTGTTTATTACGGCTTTGGGCGAGGCTGCTGAAGAGTTTAAGTTCAAGTTTGCTGCCGAGTTGCGTAAAGCCGGTATTGCGGTGGCAACGGAACTTGCCGGTAAATCTATGAAAGCACAGATGCGTGCAGCAAACCGTTTTAATGCCGCATGTGCGGTAATTGTTGGCGATGAAGAACTTGCCAGGAATGTTGCGGTGCTTAAAGATTTGGCGGGCGGCGAGCAGAAAGAAGTCGCATTTGCCGATTTGAAAACTGAAATTGAAAAACTTATAAAATAACGATCTTTATCAAAAACTATTTTGCAGGAGAAAAAAATGGAACTTACAAAGAAAAATCTGGTGTTCATGGGGGCTCCCGGTGCCGGTAAAGGTACTTTTTCCGGGCTGTTGCTTGAACAGGTCAAACTTGCTCACATTTCCACTGGCGACATGCTGCGTGCTGAAAAGGCTTCCGGCAGCGAACTGGGCAAAAAACTCGCTGCTATCATGGATGCCGGTCAGCTGGTATCTGATGAATTGGTGGGCGAAATCGTGGAAAGCCGCTTGAGCAAGAGCGATTGCGACAACGGTTTTATTCTTGATGGTTATCCCCGTACCATCGCCCAGGCTGAAATGCTCAACAAAATTCTTGCCAAGATCGGCAAAAAGCTGGATGCTGTGGTCTTTTTTGATGTGCCCGACGAAGTGGTGCTGGAACGGTTGACCGCCCGTATGAGCTGCAGCAAGTGCGGTGCTATTTTTAACAAACTTTTCATGAAGCCTGCCAAGCCGGGTATCTGCGACCATTGCGGCGGCGAACTTATCCAGCGTTCCGATGACTCGCTGGAAACCGCCCAGGGCCGTTTGAAGGTCTTCCACGAAAGCACCCAGCCTTTGATCGACTTCTATCGTGAAAGCGGCTTGCTCATGCCCATTACTGAATTGGACAAGGCAAAAATCTTCCAGATCATGCTGGATGGTCTTAAATAATTTCCGAAGTAAGAAAAAGGTACAGACCTTATGGCACTTTTTCGGGATTGTGTTATCCACACAGCTGAAGAGATCGAGCGTATCCGGGTGGCTATGAGCATGACTGCTCAAGTCCGGGATCAGCTTGTAACGCTGATCCGCCCGGGTATGACCACATTACAGATCGATCAGTTGGCAGGGGATTTGATCCGGACGATCGGTGGAACCAGCGGGTTCCTCAACTATCACGGTTTTCCCGGCAATATTTGCATTTCACTTAACGACGAAGTTGTGCATGGTATTGGCGTGGCTCACCGGGTGGTGCAGGAAAGCGACATCGTCAGTCTGGATATCGGCGTAGCTTACAACGGAGCGGTGGGCGATACCGCTGTGACCATTGGTTTCGGCGAATTGCCCAAAGATACGGCTCGGCTGCTCAAAGCTACCAAAGAGGCTCTTATGGCGGGCATAGCTGCCGCCAGAAAGGGCAATTACATCAGAGATATCAGCCGGGCAGTGGAAAAGCGTGCCATGGCAGATCAGTTGGGTATAGTCCGGGAAATGGTCGGACACGGTGTGGGAACGCGTTTGCATGAACCGCCGGATGTACCCAACTATGTTACACCGGTACGGGGGCCGAAACTTGTGCCGGGGATGGTGCTGGCTATTGAGCCGATGCTCAATTTGGGCACCAACCGCATAAGTCAGGATAATGACGGCTGGACGATCCGCACTCGGGACGGCAGTTTGTCAGCTCATTTTGAACATTCTATTTTAATTACCGAAAATGAACCGGAGATCTTAACATGGCAAAAGATGATGTAATAAAAGTTGAAGGTACTGTCCGGGAGCTGCTGCCCAACACCATGTTTCGGGTGGAGCTTGCCAACGGACACATGGTTAATGCACATATCAGCGGCCGTATGCGGTTGAATTTTATCCGTATCCTGCCCGGGGACAGTGTAACACTGGAAATGTCACCCTACGATTTGACCAAAGGGCGTATAGTATTCCGTAAAAAATAAATATTTTTAACAAATAATCAGGGATAGGAAAATGAAAGTATTGGTAGTCAATGCCGGCAGCAGTTCGCTGAAATTCACTCTCTTTGACATGACCGACAAGTCGGTTTTGTGCAAAGGTCAGGTCGAGCGTATCGGTTCGGATCACCCGAATCTGATCTACAAGCGGGCTGACGGCTTTAAGTTTGAAAACGAAATCACCGCCAAAGACCATGTGGAATCGCTCAACGAAGTGTGTGCCACGCTGGTCAAGCCCTTAGTTGGCGTACTCAAGAGCCTGACCGAAATCTCCGCTTGCGGTCACCGTGTGCTGCTGGGCGGCGATAAAATCACCCAGCCCATCAAGGTCGATGAAGCGGTCAAGCAGATCATTCGTGATTACATTCCCCTCGGGCCGCTGCACAACCCTGCCAACCTTGCCGGTATCGAAGCATGCGAAGCGGCTATGCCCGGCGTACCCAATGTTGGTGTGTTCGATACAGAGTTCCATCAGACCATGCCGCCGGAAGCATTTTTGTACCCGATCCCGTATGAATTCTACGAAAAGCATGGCATCCGTAAGTATGGTTTCCACGGCACCAGCCACCGTTTTGTGACCCGTGCCTCGGCAGAATTCCTCAAGAAAGATGTCAACAATGTCAATTTGATCACCTGCCATCTGGGCAATGGTTGCAGTATTGCGGCTATCCAGAACGGTAAAGTCATTGATACCACCATGGGCTTGACTCCGCTTGAAGGTTTGATGATGGGTACCCGTTCCGGCGACATCGACGCCGCTGCCGCTTTGCGGATGATCGAACTTGGTCACACTCCGGAAGAAGTCGGCACCATTCTGAATAAGAAATCCGGTCTGTTCGCCATCGGCGGCATCAACTCCGGCGATATGCGGGATATGCTTGCCGCTGCTGAAAAGGGCGAAGGCAGAGCCGATCTGGCGGTCAAGATGTTTGTCCGCAGAATCGTCAAATACATCGGTGCATACTATGTGCTGCTGGATGGCAAACTTGATGCGTTGGTCTTTACCGGCGGTATCGGTGAATTTTCTGTGCAGATCCGCGAAAAAGTCCTTGCCGGTGTCCGCAGTTTGGGTGTGACCCTTTGCAGTACCCGCAACGAAGAGTGTTTCGGCAAAGCCGGTGTTATCTCCACAGATGACAGCACCCTCAAGGCGATCGTTATGCCCACCAATGAAGAATTGATGATCGCCGAAAGTGCGATCGAAGTTCTTGCTAAATAAATTTAATTGTATAACAAGGAGCAAAAAAATGGCTGCTATTGATACTATCAAGGCCCGTGCGGTTGCACTGGGCAGAACTCTTGTGCTTCCTGAAGGTCAGGATCCCCGTGTGGTCAAGGCCGCAAACATGATCGCCGAAGAAAAGATCGCCAAAAAGATCATCGTTCTGGGCAGTGCCGACGAAATCAAGGCCGCTTGTGCCGAAGCCGGTGTTACCGAATGTAAGTTTGATGTGATCGACTACCTCAACTGCGATTTCTTTGAACAGTATGTTGCTCAATTCTGCGAAATGCGTGCCAAAAAAGGCTGCACCATGGAACAGGCCCGCAAGGTGATGAGCGACCGTATTTACTTTTCTGCATTGATGGTTCGCAACGGCATGGCTGATGCTTTGGTTGCCGGAAGTATCGCCTCTACAGCGGATATGCTCCGTGCTGCGTTCCAGTGCATCGGTACTGCTCCCGGTATTAAAATCGGCAGCAGCTGCTTTGTGATGGATTTGGCGACCACTGCCCCCAACGGCGAAAATACTCTGATGTTTGCCGACTGCGCAGTGAACCCCAACCCCAACGCCGAACAACTGGTTGACATTGCCTTGGCTACCGCCGCAACCTACCGTTCACTTTTCGGCAAGCAGCCGAAAGTTGCGTTCCTTTCTTTCTCCAGCTTCGGCAGTGCCCAGCATGAATTGCTGGAAAAAGTTGTTGAAGCTGCCAAGCTTTGCAAAGAACGCGTTGCCGCTGAAAAGCTCGATATCGTAGTTGATGGCGAATTGCAGGCCGATGCTGCGATCGTGCCTTCGGTTGCCAAGAGCAAGGCCGCCGGCAGTGCCATTCAGGGCGATGCCAATGTGTTGATCTTCCCGGATCTGAACGCCGGTAACATCTGCTACAAGCTGGTGCAGCGTCTGGGCAAAGCCGATGCTTTCGGCCCCGTGCTGCAAGGTTTGGCTAAACCCATGAGCGACCTTTCACGCGGTTGCAGTGCCGAAGATATCGTCGGCGCCGCTGCTATCGCTATCTGCCAGAGCGCTGAATAAGCTTTAGCGGTTATTCCTCTGCCGCAGGGCAGGGGAGGTAAAATAACAGGGCTGTTGCTTACCTTTTTTAAGGTTGGTCAACAGCCCGTTCAAATTTTAAAAATCTCTCAAAGTGCTGCTATATCTGATATTGTAATGGCACAAAGCAATGAAATTTTAAGAATTTTGAATGAGGTCAATCAAAATTGTAATATATTCATTTACACACTGATAGGGAAATGAATATCTGTCTGCATTTACTGCCAAACCTTCAAAAAACTCAACTTTTCTTCTCTGTATAATCTTTGCGGCATGAAGAAGCTGTTTCAGCTGCTGCCGTCACGGGGCAACAGCCGAAACTGCCTTTATTGGGACATTTCACCTTTGACTCTGCCTGGAAACAGTTATTATTTGCGTTTTTTGCGGCGAGGTTTTTCCCCACGACCGGGGGTGTGGAAATTAACTACTTTTTTAGGCCGGTCACGCAAAGCCAGCAGTACCGGTACTCCGATAAAACCGAATGCTTTGCGCAGTTCGGCTGCCAGATACGCTTTGTAGTTAGGCGCACAGTTTGCCGCTTTGTTGACAAACAACAGAAAATGCGGCGGAATGTGGCTGGTCATGGTTGCATAATAAAACTTTAAAGGCGATACCCCGACTACCGGCGGAGATAATCTTTCAAACGCATCAAGCAGTACCCGGTTGACCAATGCGGTTGACGGATGCAGTTCCAACTGTTCTGCAACAGCGGAAATCATATCCAACAGTGTGTTCAAATGCAGCCGTTTTGCCGCACTGGTAAAGACTATCGGGGCATACGCCAAGCCCGGCAAATCGTTGCGGAGCATCTGATTCAATGCTTTGATCTTGGCTTCTCCGGCGTAGAGATCGTATTTATTAGCAACGATAATGCAAGGTTTATTGTTGCGTTCGATCAATCCGGCGATCCGCCGGTCTTGGGCGGTTATACTGTTTTCCCCGGCTTCAACGGTCATAAGTATAAGTTCGGCGTGTTCAATAGCGCTTTCGGCACGCATAACGCTGAACTTTTCTACGGCATCATGCACTTTTGCTGTTTTGCGCAATCCGGCGGTATCAACCAGGATCGCCGGACGCTGTTCGCCGTGGAAGGTAATTGAAAAATCTATATCTACAGCATCCCTGGTTGTACCTGCCACATCGCTGGTGATGACCCGTTCTTCGCCCAGCAGCGCATTGACCAAACTGGATTTGCCTACATTGGGGCGACCGACAATGGCTATCCGCAACGGTTTGACGGCAGGGATTTTTTCACTTTCCCCGGAGTCATCGTCTTCTTTTTCTGCTACGACAGGTTTTTTGTACTGTTCCGGTAAATGATCAAAAACTTTACTCAATAATTCATCGATCCCGTAACGGTGCAGGCAGGATATCGGCGATATATCTGCAAACCCCCAGCAGGAAAACTCCACACTTTCTTCGCCCAGTTTTGGGTTATCGCTTTTGTTGGCGGCAACGATCACCGGTTTACCGGTGGAGCGCAACTCTTCGGCAACCGCTTCATCCAGCGGCACAATACCTTGCTGAACATTGACCACCATGATCAATACATCGGCATCTTCTATAGCTTGAAAGACCTGGGTTGAAATGTGTTCATCCCATTTATCTATGTTGCGGCTGGCGCCCATCGTGCCCAACCCGCCGGTATCGATAAGCTGAAAATGTCTGCCGTAAAAACTGCCGGTGGCGGCAACCCGGTCGCGGGTCACGCCGCTTTGTTCATGGACAATAGCCATTCTTCTGCCGATAATGGCGTTGAACAATGAAGATTTGCCTACATTGGGGCGCCCGACAATAGCAATAACCGGCAGCCGTCCATCTTGTTCATTTGTGGAAGTATATGTACTCATTATATTGATAAATCCTTAATTTAAGCTTCCGGGCTCATCCGGATGCAGTTTCAAGTTTACATTCAATTCTATCTCTCCGGCAAAACCTCTTTCGCCCGGTTCTGCCGCTCTGAACGGCGTATTGCCGCTTCTGCCCTGATATACAAACGGTACCGGTTCAGCCGGAACACCTTCGGCTTTTACCAGCATGCTGACTTCTCCCGGAGCAGTGGAAAAGTTAAAATTTGCCTGATAGCATTTCATCGCTTTCAAGACCGCAATCGTGAACTCTTTGAAGTGTATATCCCGCATCTTCAGATCTTCCGGTTTATCCAAATTCAGCTGTAATTTTTTACCGATGGGCGATTTAAAGTAAAGTGTAGAATTTTCCACTTGGATACCTTGTTTTGAAGCATGCAAAAGAATATCTCCGGCAAGTTTTGCATCGCTTATAAACGATTTTATTCCGAACTTATTGAAAAAAACGGTAAGCGGTATATCTTCGAGCGTAAATTTCATGGGGACAGGCTTGGCAAGATCGTTTACATCGATTGCCGGAATTTGGGTCGATATTACTTTACCACCCATCAGTGATGCCTGATAGTTTGCTGCTTGTAATTTGCCTTCGTGGTTCAACGACAGATTCAATTCGTTATCCAGCAATTCCCAGTTTTTCCACAAAATTTTACCAATGCTCACATCGTGCGGCATCAAAGAATATTTGTTGTTGGCCAAAGTAAGTACACTGGCGGCGGTTACCCCCTGGGCGGTAATTTCTCCAAATTGCCAATCGGTATTTATAGTATTGAGTTTGATAACACTCGTATCGGGTTGCCCGGATATGAGCTTGATGTTGCCACTGAGGGTGAAATTACCTCTGAATGCTGCACAATTTACCGGCAATGCAAGATATTCCGACAGAATCAGCGGTTGTACGAGTTTGCTTTCCGGCATACTGAATTGCCATTGACTGCTGC
The DNA here is from genome assembly GCA_045585955.1 of Victivallaceae bacterium. Lineage (GTDB taxonomy): Bacteria > Verrucomicrobiota > Lentisphaeria > Victivallales > Victivallaceae > SIG78. The sequence goes on along the minus strand of JAZMZK010000009.1, from coordinate 11,522 downwards.
TTTTTTCCGGCGGCAGCTGCCAGATGCTGTTCATTTTTACCGGGGCTTTATTGAATTTATCAGCCAGAAAAACACCATCTATTTCGATTTGATGAGCAAGGGTGTCGGTAACGCTTGCCGGCAGGCGCATAAAGTGGCGTATCTTGCCGGAAAAACTGCCTTCGCGTTTCTGCTTGTAAAATACATCTCCGGCGGTCAGCTCGCCTGCGTTTTGCAGTTTTGGTGTATGAGTGCTGATTTGCAGCGGTAATTTGAATTTGGCTTTCCGCAGTTCAATTTCTCCTGACTGATTACTGATCGAACCCGGCGCAAAATCAATATGACCGCTGATGTCGCCGGTATCTGATGCTGTGAATTTGCTATGTAAAACCGGCGTTGATGCCGTTATGTGCGGCCCCAGAATATTGGCATTGTTCATTGTGATACTGCCTTGCAGATGCGGTGTGGCTGCCTTATTGAACTGCAAATCGCACTGCATGCTTTCGCTGCCGGAATGATAATCACTTTTTTGCCACGATACTTGCTCCATGATACCGGATATTTTTAATTTTTCGCAACTGCCTTTGCCGTCTGCTGTCAGATTGGCAAAAAGTGTACTCTTGCCCATTTGACTGCTGCCGAATTTATGATTTTTGCTCTGCATACGCAGATAATCGAAATCGGCATTGCAATCCCAGCTGCGGTCTTTTTTTTGCGATATTTGCCATTTGCTGTTCTGAAAAACTCCGGAAAATCCAGCTTTGTCCCAATTCAATATCTCGGCTTGCAATGCTATCTTGTGAGGTATGCTTTGCCAATCTGAACTGGTCAAAGCAACATCTGCATTGGTAACTTTGCTGATGAACCATGAGTCTGATAATGGGAAATCCCCCCGGGCTGCATTGCCGGATATCTTCAACATTTCTCCGGGCTGGCGTTGGGAATCATAGTCGATTTTCAGCTTTGCCTGCACTATGTTCATTTGGTCGGTAAACACCTTGTCCGAACTGGCTTCGATGATTGCTGTCACCGGGCGTTTTTGTTTGAATGAGCCGCTCAAATGGATGTGTGCCTGCGGAATATTAAAGTGTTTTTTATTGTATTCCAATTTCAGATCAGCACTTTTGAAATCCAGGGTTTTTACGCTGCATAATTGCTTGGACAAATCAAACGACATCCGGAAAAAACCACGCCAGTCGATTGCTGAAATCAAGCCATTGTTGCTGGTTGCTTTGCCTTTTGGCCCGCTGAATGATACAAACGCATCAAGAATATTGCCGGGTGCAGCACGCATTTCTGCACTGGCAGAAAATATGGGAAGTTCAACAAATCCCCAGTCGGTTTTTGCTGAAAAATCACTGCCGGAAATTCCTGAAATATGCTGCTCTGAATGTTGATCTGCACCAAATAAGGTTTTTGCATTTACCGAACCTTTGCTGATTTGAATTTTCTTTTGATTGTCCGGGGTATAAACTTCAAGGTTTTTGAATTTAAGTTCTTGGGTAACTGTTCCGGCAGAGCCTTTGCCCTGGGCTTTAAAATCGAATTTTTCAACCTGAAGCGCAAAGGTTGAATCAGCTATTTCCAACTGCATCCGGTTCTCTGCCGCCGGGGCAGATATCTTGCTGAATTGCCATATATTGTTTGCGGTATCCCAGCTGCCGTGGAGTTTGTCTTGGAGTGCCGGATCACTCTTTATTTTTACATTGTGTCGGAAAAAGCAATTTGCCGAAAGCTGCTGAAAATTACAGTACGCTGTAAATGTGATCTTTTTGCGGAAGTTTATACTGATCTCTTTCAGAATAACCTTATTATTCAAACTGAATTGCGATATTTTACAGGATACCCCGCGGGAGTTCTTTTCTATTTTTACTTCAAAAGGATCAGCATTTTTTATTTTATGCTTATAGAATGCCAGAACCGGTTTTTCAATCTTGCCGTTACAAATCAGCTCGTTGATCTTCAAATCGCTGAATGAACCGGAAAAACTCCCGGTACCGGAGAAAACGCCTTTATGAAAAATCGCTGCCGCCCGGGCGGTTACACCGGCACGGAGCAGTATTTCCTGCATAAATATTTCGGTAACGATGTTTTCTGTTGTAACAGATAATGTGTCGTTCTGCAAATCGATAAAAGCGTGCCAGCTGCCGCTTGCATTTTTATTTGCAAGCGCACTCCAGGAGCCTTGTATATTAAGTTTTTCATCGCTTTTGCGGATGATAAACTGAAGCCGGGCAGTCGGCTTTTTGCTGCCGAACGAAAGTTCGCTGTTGATTATCAGAGTCAAGGGCTTGCCGGAGGAGGATGCAGCCGGAATTGCTGACAAATTTTTGACCAGTTTTTCCAGCAGGATACCATTTACATATATCTTTTTGCCTGCTGTGTCGATTTCAGTCCGGCAATCGTAGAGTATCATACTTTGTATGGGTAAGGCTGTTAATCGGGTTTTATAATCCGGTTTTAACAGCAGTTCCGCCCGCGGAGCAGTAAACAGCGGTTTTTCACTACTCCCGATTTGAACATCATGCAGGATGAATTTGTTGAAAGCTCCGGGTTGAATATTTTTTGCACGCAGAATATTACGGTGCTGCAAAAGGTAATCATTTTGCAATTTATCAAGCCAGAAATGCGGTAAATGCCAGAGAAAAGCCGCAACACCTGCCGCTGTCAGCAGCAATACTGAAGCAAGTGTTGTTGTTAAAATGATGATTGTTTTACGGTTTTTCTGCATCTGCATTTGTATTATTCAATCTTGTTATATGATTCTTGATCCGTCAGGAGTGTACTCGTGTGATTCAAGCAGGCAGAAATCTGACTTTGTATCTTTACGGTAGTACAAATTCCCATTTTGCCAGGCAAAACACCGGTTGGCAAAATCGCGTACAACCAGCGGCAGTATGATGTGATCACCGCAGAGCTTGAGTTCTTCCTGCGAGCGTTGCGCCAGGGCTTCCAGTGCATCTTTCCAGCCGCCTGCCGGTTTTTTTGCCGGACGGGCGTTTTTTATTTTTTCAAGCATCTCAAGCGTAAGATCCCCGAAGTTTATCGGCATTTTTTGCGATATACCCAGCAAAAGACCGTTATCCACATCTTTATCAGCATCAATGAAACTTTGAGCGATTATAACGCTTGCCCGCAAAGATTGTTCTCCGGCAAGGATCGCCGCTTCCACCGGACGGCTGTGCAAGCCTACATAAAGCCGGTTGCCTGCCTGATCTGTCACGCTCAAATCGCCGGGGTGGACATTCAAACATGGGTAATCATTGGTGATGTTGCTCAATGGTTCAAATCCGGCGAGAACCGCAAAGTCAATATTGTATGGCAGGAGTTTTTTACGCAGTTCATCCGTCCAGAGTTCACGGGTCTGTCTGCCAGCTTCAGTGGCAAGCGAAATACTCTTCAGTCCATGCTGGCGATAAAACTCCCGGATGCTGAATTCCACGACCGGGAGATCATATTTTTTTGCGATTATCCCAGCTCTGGATTTTTCCGGTGCATCAGTTACCAGAACTGCCGGTTCGGCAGCTCTGGTAACATCTCTATTTGAAAGTAATTTTTCGGCATTGCTGCCGTTTCCTGAGAGAAATATTGCGAATCGCGGGCGCTGATCTTCGGCTATATTCCCGAGAAAAATACTCTCTTTATTGATTTTTTCAACAGATATCGTCACAACAAATAGTCCTTTCCTGACTTGTCATCTATATAAGATGATGCCAAAAGTCTATTTCTGCAAGTTTGAAAATGCAAAAAAACGCTCTTTAATTGGTTTTTGATATCAAAAATGCAAAAAAAGCGAAAGATTGATGATTTTCAGACTTGCCAATATGCGTTATTATGGTTATATTTATAATAAGGACATATTGTCTGTTTTTTTGTGATTTCGAAAAGTTTTAATCTATAACAATACAAGAGGTGAATTTATGAAGATTTCCAGTGCGTTTGGAAAAATTGCCGCAGTTCTTTCCGTCGGTCTTATTGCCGCATCCGCTGATGCCGGTTTCTGGGATTGGACCCGTCCGTTCAAAGGCCCCGGCCGTCATGTTACAACTCTGGTCATCACCGGCAACTACAAACGCCCGCTGGCACTTGCACAGCTCATGCGAGCGGAAAACCGGCAGCCCTATTTGCTGATCCCTGCCCAGGAGTCCGGGCTTAAAGATGTATTTTTCTGTCCGGTAAACGATCGTACTCCCGGCTTGAAGATCAACGCCAAAGATATTACCCGCTTTGTCCGCTTGCTCAACCCCCAGAAAATCATTGTGCTGGGCGATGTTCGCTATGTGCCGGATAGCTATATACCGCAGCTCGACGGCCGTATCCCGATTGTCCGTGTTGATTGCGATGACTGGATCCGTAACGCTGAAACATTGGGTAAGATGCTCAATTTGAATTATTTGGAAAGCGACTACAGACGTATCGGTGAAAAGTTCGACCGTGATATGCTTTATAAGCCGCTTCCGGCAAAACCCGCTCCGGCTCCGGTTGCAGCTGCCGATGCTTCAAAAAACGCTAAAGTTGAAGTCCCGGCAACCGTGCCTCCGGCAGAAATCCCCGCAGCAGAAGTTGATCCGGCTGACGGTAAGGTTCTGCCTGCCGGCGAAGTCAAGAGTGACAAAGCCGCAGAAAAGGCTCCCAAAACAGATAAGTAAAAAATCAAACCTTCCGGCGTGAACAATATTCTGCCGGAGGGTTTCTATTTAATGAGTTAAATGATTGGCAACTCATGGAAACTGCAAGGATTTGTATCTAATGCTGAATTTTTTCAAGATCGCTGGCAACACTTTCAAAGAGTCGGTGCGTGAACCGATTTTTGCTTTGCTTTTGATGTGTGCTGTGCTGTTGATCGCCAACTTCCCGTTTGTGGCAATTTTTGTTTTTTACGATCAGGTAAAATTGGTGGTCGACAGTTCCATGGCAACAACCATGCTGTTCGGTTTGTTTGCTGCTGTGCTTTGTTCCAGTAATACGGTTTCACGGGAAATGCGAGATGGTACGGTGCTGCTGCTGTTTTCAAAGCCGGTTTTCCGTTCTACATTTATTCTGGCAAAGATTGCCGGGATCATGCTTGCCTCGCTGCTTTTTGTGCTGGTGTGCAACGCTGCCTCGGTAGTGGCGCTCTACATTGCCATTGACCCGTTCCGGGTGGATTTTCCGCTTTACTACATACTTTTAGGATTGCTGGTTTTAGGAGCGGCTATCGGTATGGTGCTTAATTTTGCCAAAAACAGCTGCTTCCCGGCGGTGATGACACTCTCTATGTCGGCAGCTTTGCCGGTGATGGCGATCGTGGTGATGATCTTCAAAACTGTTCCGCCGGAAATCGTTTTGAGTGACTTCCTTCTGGCAATAACACTGCTTTTCTTTGCGGTCGCCGCTATGGCGACTTTGACTGTGGTTTTTGCTACAAGATTGGATATGGTGGCAAATCTTTGTGTATCAAGTGTGCTTTTTGCTCTGGGATTGATGTCCAACTATCTCTTCCAGCCGGAAGCCGGATCTTTGAGCTTGATCAAGTCGATTTGCTACGCTCTTTTGCCCAACTGGCAGGTCTTCTGGCTGGCGGATGCGTTGGCTACCCGCAAGACGATCCCGCTGGCATACATGGGCTATGCGGCAATATATGTGTTGCTCTACATCGGGCTTTGCTCCATGTGGGCGGTGCTGGTTTTCCGGGATAAAGAAATTGCCAAAGACAGCCGCTGATAATTATTTAAAAAGTAAAACTCCGGTCAACACTTATGTTTGCCCGGAGTTTTTTTATATCAACAATATCTTAATAAAGCACTTCGTTGATATCATTGGCATCTAATGCGATCATTGCCAGCCGGTCAAAGCCTAATGCACTCCCGGAGCAGCGGGGCAGGGCGTTACGCTTTAATACATCGTTGAAAGCCGCCGGTTCACCGTATTCAACAGCACCGCGCTTTTTGCGGAACTCCCGGCTGGCTTCAAATCGGGCGAGCTGTTCAGCACCGTTGGTCAATTCGCCGTAAGCATTGGCAAGTTCTACACCTGCAATATAAAGTTCCCAGCGTTCGGCAACCCGGTTATCCTGCTTGGAAAGCTGTGCCAGACTTGCCCGGCTTGCCGGATAGTCTGTTAAATAGGTCAAGCGCCCACGCCCCAGATTAGGTTCGATTTTTGTTACCATGAGTTCATCGAACATATCGCTTTTATCGGCTTCAAACATATCCATAGCAGTATAGCGTTCAAAAGCCTCGGCAACCGTGATCACTTCCGGAGCTTTATCAAGCTCAATAGTTTCGCCGTGAAAAACCAGTGTATTACTGTTGAGGAGCTTTTTTAATGAAGATGTTATAAGTTTGGTGGTGAAATCCCGCAACCCGGTATAGCTGGAATCTGTTATATAATACTCCAGCATGGTGAACTCTTCCCGGTGTTTCCAGCCGTGTTCATCCGCCCGGAAACATGGGCCGAACTGGTAGATTTTTTCAAATCCGTTCGCCAGTAACACCTTCATCTCCAATTCCGGAGAGGGGCGCAGAAATTTCCCTGTTGCTTCAATGCAGTCAATATATTCTTCCGGGGCAGGGCCAGCAATCCTTACCGGTGTTTCCACTTCCAGAAAATCCTGTTCGTCGAAAAACTCCCGCATATACTTTTTGAGCAATGCCCGTTTACGGAGATTCTCTTGCGGCGGCACATAAAAAACCGTCCCGGAAGAACATTCCGGAACGGCAGATTTTTCGCTGAATCCAGCCATAATGTCAATTATGCCTTGCTGACGCGTTCAGCATATTCCCCGGTACGGGTATCGACCTTGACGGTGTCGCCTTCGTTGATGAAGAGCGGAACCTGGATTTCGTAACCGTTATCAAGTTTAGCCGGTTTCATAACATTGGTGGCAGTATCGCCGCGGGCGCCGGGTTCGGTTTCGGCAATAACCTTTTCAATAAAGGTCGGCAGGGTGATTTCAATGGGCTGACCGTTGAACAGCAGAACTTTGCAGAGGCTGTCTTCGATCAGGAAATATACCTGATCGCCCAGCATTTCGCCGTGGATACGCATTTCTTCGTAGGTTTCGGCATCGCTGAATACATACATATCGCCTTCGGCGTAGGAGTAGTACATTTCCCGTTCTTCCAGGTCGGGCTTTTCGATTTTATCGGTGGGGCGGTAGGTTTTTTCCATACCGGCACCGTTGATCATGTTCTTCATCTTGCAGCGGTAGAGAGCAGTACCTTTACCGGGTTTGCAGAATTCAAATTCAGTAATTGCCCACGGGGCACCGTCGATCTGAATCTTCAGACCCTTCTTGAGGTCGGATGCGTTATACATTCTTGACTTTCTCCATTGTTATTTTAGACAAGGTTATAATTGTCATCTTTATAATATATATCCATTTTCAGATTTTTTCAAGTCAGAATTGAAAAAAGAGAGAGTTTGATGTATATTAATTAAAATATTTTTATTGAAAAACTGGTGAAAAATGAAAAAGAAAGCTAATTATTTGACCGACACCATCGGTAAAACTATGTTCAAAACCGCTGTTTCCATGCTGCCGGGGACTATTGCTGTATCGGGCTACAATCTGGCTGATACTTACTTCGTTTCCCAATTGGGTACTCTGCCGCTGGCGGCTATGGGGTTTACTTTTCCGGTGATCATGATTTTAGGATGTATCTTTCATGGTTTGGGCGTAGGCGTTATGGCAACGGTGGCTCATGCAGTGGGGGGCGCGAAAGGCGTCAAGGCTGCCCGGCTGGTCACTGCGGGGATGCTTTTGATCGTGATAATATCCGCAATATTAGGGGTAGTGGGCTTTCTTACTATGGATTGGACTTTCCGGCAGCTGGGGGCGGAAGGTGCGGTTTGTCAACCTATTGCTGAATATATGAATATATGGTATCTGGGGTGCGTTACCGGTGCTGTGGGGATGGTGGGCAACAGCTTGCTGGTAGCGGTTGGCGACTCCAAACTTGCCGGATTTTTTATGATGTTCGGCTTGGTGTTGAATGTTTTGCTTGACCCATTGTTTATTTTTGACTGGGGATTCGGCATGGGGATTGCCGGGGCGGCTTTAGCTACGATCATCTCCCAGCTTTGTGGTTTGCTCTTGATAATGAGTGCGTTGCACAAACGGCACAAGCTTTTGAAGTTTGCCACTCTTAAAGAAAAACGCCTGATCCGTTCAGCATGGAAACAGATTATCCGCTTTGCCGTGCCTTCCATGCTGGGCATGATCCTGATGCCTGCGGGCAATGGCATCATTACCCGTATTGTGGCAAGTTTTGGTGACGAAGCAGTGGCGGCGACTGCGGCGGCGGGGCGTTTGGAAGTTATAGCCTTTATGTTCCCCATGTCGCTGGGGATCGGGCTTATGCCTATGATCGCCCAGAATTATGGCGGAAAACTTTACAGCCGCATTGTCCGCTGCCGCAAGATCGCTATGAGTTTTGCTTTTTATTACGAAATATTTATGGCGGCACTCTATTTTGTTGCCGCTCCCTATCTGGTCAAATACTTTACCAATGACCCCAAAGTTGCGGAAATAATGATTCTTTATCTGCGGATCGTTCCTTGGGGATTCGGCTTGCTGGAAATCCACCGGTATTGCGGATTTTTCTTTACCGGCTGTAATTATCCACACGGCAGTGCGTGGCTGGCGGCGCTGCGTATCGTTGTTTTGCTGATACCATTATCGCTGTTGGCAATGGCGTTCGGCAGTTTGAGTGGGCTTTTTGTTGCCCGGCTGGCGGCTGATTTGCTGGCTGGTTTTATCGGCTGGGCACTGGTTATAAGAATGACCAACCGTTTGCCGGCGGATGGCGAAATAATTGTCAAAAAATAATGTCAGAAAAGGCGGGTTTTATGTGTAAGAGTATTGTTTTATGCCTGGCAGTGCTGGTGTTTTTCGGCGCCCCAGATTTATTGGCGGCAGAAAAACTCCGTTGCAGCATCTGTTCCAAGCGAATCCATGGCAAATATTTCAAAGGTTTCGACGGCAACAGTTATTGCGGTAAAAAATGTTTTAATAAAAGTTTGCCCCGCTGCAAAAATTGTAAAAAGATTTGTCAGGGCAAAGTATTGAAGGTAAAAACTTTTTTTTATTGCAGTAAAGATTGTGCGGAAAAAAGTCTGCTCCCTGCTTGCGGCAGATGTAATCAACCGATGAAAAAATGGATGATCCTGCCCACGCCTTACGGCAAATTCAACTATTGCTACACTTGCTGGGAACTGGAAAAGTGTATGCTGTGTATGCGCCCGGTAAAAAATCTGAAAAAGTTGCCCAACGGCAACCTCATTTGCCGTCATTGCAATAAAGATATTGTGCGAAATTTGGGCGAATTGCAGCAGATTTTCAATCAAGTCCGCAAAGATTTGGCAAGGAAATTCAACTTTCCCAATAATCACCCCATCAAGCTGGAAATGCGGTCTTTTGCCCAGGACGAAAATTGGGATACCTCCCGGGAGTTCGGTTTATATAAATATCGGGGGAGGATCATTTTTACCGAGCCGGGCATGATCGGCAAGTTGCGTAAAAAAAAGACTGCATACCGCTTTGAAAATGAATCATGCAATATTATAATCATGGATTATTTGCCCCGGCACAAAGCGGCAGAAGTTATTGCCCACGAGCTTGCCCATGATTACATGAAACACCGCTGGCACTTTATAAAAAGCGATCTCTTGAGAGAAGGTTTTGCCGAGCTTATAGCCGCTGAATACAACCGCTATTGCGGCAATGAACGCTGGAACTACCGCATGGAAGTAAACCCGGATAAAGTTTACGGCGACGGCTATCGCTTGATGAAATCTTATCTGCAAAAAGGTTCATGGCAGGAAGTTTTCCGCCAGCTTGATATTGCCAATAAACAGGATATGCCGCCGGAATTAAGAAAATAAGGGCAAAAAAAATCTGCTGTTCCATCATTGTTAAACAGCAGATTTTTTACTTTATCAGCGATTGTAGAGATTGCCGCCTTTGTCGTCTATGGCTACGATCGCCGGAAAATCTTCCACGGTCAGTTTGCGGATAGCTTCCGGCCCCAAATCTTCAAATGCCACAACTTCGGCAGCTTTTATGCTTTTGGCGATCAATGCTCCGGCTCCGCCGGTTGCGGCAAAGTAGATTGCTCCGTACTCACTCATAGCGGAAACCACATTTGCGTTGCGTTCGCCTTTGCCGATCATCCCCCGCAAACCGCACTCCCGGATCAAGCGGGGGGAATAAGCATCCATTCTGCCGCTGGTGGTGGGACCGGCACTGCCGATAGGTCTGCCGGGCGGGGCAGGGCAAGGTCCGGCAAAGTAGATGGTTTGGTCTTTCAGCTCCACCGGCAGAGCTTCCCCGGCATCCAACGCAGCGATCAATCGCTTGTGCGCAGCATCACGGGCGGTATAGATTATGCCCGAAAGTTTCACGGTATCGCCAGCGTGGAGCTTGGCAACTTTTTCGGCGGTCAAGGGTAATTCGATTTTTATTTCCATAACAGTACCTCGATCAAATTTCAAATCCGGCATGTCTGGCGGCGTGGCAGTTGATATTTACTGCCACGGGCAAACTGGCTATATGGCAGGGGTGGTGATTGATATGCACAGCTAAAGCAGTGGTATCGCCGCCCAAGCCTTGGGGCCCCACGCCGGAAGCGTTGATGGCACTCAAGATTTCCTGTTCCAAATCAGCGTATTCGCTATCTTCATGGTGTGAACCGACCTTGCGCAGCAAGGCTTTTTTGGCCAGCAGTGCCGCCTGCTCAAAGGTTCCTCCAATACCTACACCCACGATCACCGGCGGGCAGGGGTTGCCGCCGGCATTTATCACAGTATCGGTCACAAATTTGACCACGCCTTCTTTGCCATCGGAGGGCTTGAGCATTTTTAATGCACTCATATTTTCCGAACCGCCGCCTTTGGGGGCAAGGATCACATTGATCTTGTCGCCGGGAACCATGGTCAGGTGGATGATCGGCGGAGTGTTATCGGTAGTATTCTTGCGTTTGAACAAGGGATCGGTCACAATACTTTTGCGCAAGAACCCATCCCGGTAGCCTTGTCGGGTACCTTCAGTCAGGGCTTCGGTAATGGTGCCGCCATCAATTTTTACATTGGTACCCATTTCCACAAAGTATACGGCAAAGCCGGTATCCTGACAGATGGGCATATTTTCTTTGATGGCGATTTCTGCATTATCCAAACACTGTTTGATCAATTCTTTTGCCAGCGGTTTGGTTTCTTTGGTATATGCGTTTTTCAGTGCTTCAAGCACATCTTCGGGCAGCTTAACTGCTGCACTCAAACAGCAGAGCCGCACCATTTCCACAACTTCCGCAAAAGGCACAGTACGCATACATTCAGCCATTGAGCGGGAGGCAGCGAGTTTCAATTTAAGTTTTTCAGCCATTTTTTTACCTGTATATGTTAAAGATTAAGATAATGTTTCTGGATTTCCGGCGTGCGTTCAGCAATATTGCTCAAATGGTCGCCCAGTTTTTCCAACTCGCCCAGCAGCTCGATGTAGATAACGCTGTTGGCAAGGGTGCAGGAGCCTTTTCGCAAACGGTCGATATTTTCCTGCTCAA
>JAZMZK010000008.1:0-18921 GCA_045585955.1 Victivallaceae bacterium | reverse complement strand
GTTACCGATCTTGCTGTACCATGCGGCACCCTTGCGGATGATTTCAGGAATGGTAGCATAGGTTTCAACGTTGTTCACGTTGCTGGAGCAACCCCAGTATCCGCCGCCGACATTGGCAGGGAACGGAGGCTTGGTGGTGGGTTCGCCGCGCTGACCTTCCATGGAGTGGATCAAAGCAGTTTCTTCACCACAGACAAACGCCCCTGCCCCCAGACGGAAGTCGATATCAAAGGAGAAATCCGTACCCATGATATTTTTGCCCAGCAAGCCCAGTTCACGAGCCTGATTGATCGCACCGATCAAACGGTCAAGTGCCAACGGATATTCTGCACGGATATATACATAACCCTGTTTGGCTCCAATGGCATACGCACCGATCGCCATAGCTTCGATAATACTGTGGGGGTCGCCTTCCAGAATCGAGCGGTCCATAAATGCACCGGGGTCGCCTTCGTCAGCATTACAGACAATGTATTTTTCTTCAGCCTTTACTCCGGCAGCGATCTTCCACTTCAAACCGGTGGGGAACCCCGCACCGCCGCGGCCACACAGACCGGAGTTCAAAACTTCCTGAACAACCTGTTCCGGAGTCATTTCAAAAAGCGCTTTTGCCAACCCCTGATAGCTTTCGTGAGCAATATATTCAGAAATATCTTCCGGGTCAAGCAAACCGCAGTTACGCAGAGCAATACGCTTTTGCTTGGCGTAGAACGACATTTTTTCGTAATCAGTAATACGGGTTTTCAGCATAGGGTCAATAAAGAGCAAGTGTTCAACAAGTTCCTTACCGATGATGTGCTTCTGTACGATTTCACGGGCATCGCCGGGATTTACCTGTACATAAAATACATTATCCGGCATAACTTTGACAATAGGCCCCTGGGCGCAGAACCCGAAACAACCTGTCTGAACAACTTTTACATCATTTTCCAACCCGTTCTTGCGGATCTCTTCGCGCAAATGCTGCATCAAGCTCAAAGACTCCGAAGCGTGGCAACCGGTACCGCCGCAGCAGAGTATCTCTTTTTTGACCGAGTGGATATCATGTTCGTTAGTCAAACGCAAAGCCAGTCTGGCTTTGGATTGATTATAAAGTTCAAGCAATTCAGCTTGAGATGTGATCTTTTGCATAGTGCTTACCCCTGCTTCTTGTATTCATTGATGATTTCAATAGCCTTGGCAACAGTCAATTTGCCGTAAACTTTGCCGTTGACGATCATAACCGGAGCCAGACCGCAAGCCCCAACACAACGCAATGCAGAAATAGAAAATAATCCATCAGCAGTTGGTTCGGTATCTGCTTTTACACCCAGTGTGCGTTCAACTTCGGAAAGAATGTTTTGTGAACCTTTTACATAACAGGCGGTTCCCAGACAAATATCAATACAATATTTCCCCTTGGGCTTGGTCGTAAAATAGTTGTAAAAACTTACAACCCCGGAAACTTGCGCTTCCGACAAGTAAAGCCGCTTTGCCACATGCTGCTGGACTTCCCGGGGCAGATATCCGAAAATCGCCTGTGCCCGGTGCAAAGTACGGATCAGCCATCCACGACGCCGTTCATCTTTGCGATCAATATTCAAAGTTTCAATAAAACGATCAAGCTCGGCGAATTTGGCTTTCGCAGCTTCCGACAATTTTCCGCAACACATCTTTTTAGCCCTGTTTGGTTAAATAATTTGTGGGTTGCCCCTTTTCCTGTTGATGGACAAAAATCCTTGATAATTGTATGATAGCACAGAAAACTTGCTTTTCAAGTTCAAATATCATATTATTTGCATTTTTTTTCAAAAAACTGCTAAATCTGCCAAAAAAACGCAAAAATTACTGTTTATATGAGTTTTTTTTCAGAATATAAAAATACTCTTACCCGCTTATTGTAATGCAAGTTAAATCAATTATTTTACAGATAAAGTCAATTCCAGAGAATCCCCGCCAAATGGAATTTTTACCAATTTGTATATGCCGGTACGGTTGACTGCTGTGCCGGAAATTTCTGCTGCTTTGCCATCGCTTTGGCAAGTGAGGATTTTGCCTTGCATAAGGGCAGTAAAACCGCTGCCTTGCAAAGTCAGTTCCGGTGTATTCATGCCGTCGGACTCCAATACCGGTACGATCATCACCGGATTTTTTACCTCTCCGGCGATACTCATTTTCAATGTGAGCTTTCCCTGCCGGGTAATATCGGCTCGATAAGTTACAATACAGTTGTTCAAATTGTAAACAACTTCCCACACGCCCGGAGTGATTTCTTTATATTGGGCAACATTTTCATCCCATGCGGCAAGGCGGCAGATATTGCCTTTTTTATCCAGCCATTCCGGAGCAACCGATACCGGGTATTCGTTGGGGGTGAACGCGGGATTGATCTGATAGCCCAGATTTTTTTCGGCAAAGGGCAAACTGGGCAGCAATCCCCACGGTTGGCCTTTCAGCAATATTCTGCCCAAGCCGTTGGCATCGTGCTTCAGGTTGGGTTTAAGGTCAAATTCCAGATAGTTGCCGCTTTGATTGCAGAAGAGTTTGTAAAAGTTTTTGGTCAAACCAAAGCCGAAACCGCCGATTTCCGATACAGCGGGGGCTTCGGCAATAGTGTCGTCGGCGTAAAGTGCTGCCAGCGAATAGACTGCTCCGGCAAAAAGTGTATACACCGAATAATGTCCGTAATAGTCGCAACCGTGTTTGGTAGCAGGATCAAAAAAGTTTTTCAAATGAAAGAGCTTGCCGTCGTTGCGCAATATGCCCCTTGCCGAACTCTTGGCTGCCAGATGTGCCTGCCGCTTGAAAGCTCCCGCAAGTTTGGGGGCGGACTCTTTGAATCTCCGGGCGGCAAGTTCGCACAACGCACTGACGATACCTTCCTGAAAATAGAACTGGCTCGATCGGCCGCCGAAAGGTACTTCGCCGGTGGGTGCCATAAAAAGCAGTGTGGCATACATAGCTTCATTCAGATTTTTGGTCAAAACATCTTTCCACTTGCCGTTGTAGCCGTCGAACAAAGCTGCTTCGTACTGCAAGCGGGTGGTTATATCGTAAGTTATGGGGTCAAGGGGGTCACGGTACATGCCGAATTCATTGAACCGCCAGAGCTGGTGTTCCACATATTTGTCAAAATATTTATTGCCCCAGATGCTGTTGTGCACGCTGCCGATATTAGCGGATTGCCGCATACTTTCCCCAGCCGAACTGTAAACCACCCAGTTGTGGAAGTTGGCAAGTTCTTCGGGTTTATCGCTTACATACTTGTAGCTCTTTTCGGGAACTACCTGCGACAAAAGCTCTTTCCACTTTGCCAGCCGTTCAGCGGGGGCTATGTTTTTGAGGCAGTTGTAAGCTGTGACCAGCTCCCGCATCCAGAAGTTGGGCGAACGGTTGATAGCATCTCCTTGAGTGAGAGCATAACAGCAGTGATCCATAACTTTGTAGAGTTTTTCTTTGAACTCTGTACAACGCCCGAAGTAGATCGCCACAGCACAAGTGGAAGCAAAGCGGGGGGAAGTCTGCCCGTGTTCATATTTCAAAACCGGGTCAATAACTGCACCATTGTCGTCCACCCATGGTTCGGCAATACGGACGATCCGCTCAATTATATCCAAATAAGCGGTGCGATCCATAGTGCTGGGCTGCCAATCTGCCGGAGCAGATTTCTGCAATATATTCTGCACGAT
This sequence comes from Victivallaceae bacterium, assembly GCA_045585955.1. GTDB lineage: Bacteria > Verrucomicrobiota > Lentisphaeria > Victivallales > Victivallaceae > SIG78. The sequence goes on along the minus strand of JAZMZK010000008.1, from coordinate 15,253 downwards.
TTGTGATGGTTTGGTTGAAGTTTTTTCCTGTTGGCTCATATTTTTACATCCGGCAACTGCCATAACCAGCAACGCAACTGAAGCCATGACAAAAACCTTTGATTTGTTCTTCCACATAATATAGCTTAATATTACTTATCTGCAACAAAATTTTTGCCAGGAATCCAGCATTACTTCAAGTTCCGGCAGATGTTTACGCCAGAATTTTTCGTGTTCCAGCGTTACGGGCACTGTTACATTGTTTTCGCTCAACAAGGTAAAGAGTTCATCCATAGGCACAAGTCCTTCGCCGATCAGGTCGAATTCGCAATATTTTATACCATCTTTGTAAGCGTAATGGCTGTCTTTGAAGTGTACGGCAACGATGTTGTCAGCGATTTTCTTGTATGTATCACCAAACTCTTCTCCGGCGATCTGGCGGGTGTGGTGGGCATCCCAGATAATGGGCAGCGTTTCGCCGGAATATTCCTGCAATGCCAGACAGCGATCGCTGGAAGAACATATATCGTGAGTTTCCAGTGCCAGACGGGCATTGAACTTCTGGCTCCGGAACCACTTCAGATTTTCCACGGCAGTTTTTATGCGGTCAGCGGTAAACTCTTCGCCGTAAGCACCGCCGCCGAAAATCCTTATGTATGGTATACCAAAGTCATCGGCAGTACGGGCGATCTCGGTTAAAGCTTCCCGCTGACCGGGTTTGTCAGATGTTACCCCAAATGAACTGTCCAAAACCTGACAGCGTCCGTCAGTTGCCAGCTTACGCATCATAGGTTCATTTTCGGGGTAGTAGAGCGTTTCCTGGGCGTTTACAGTATTGTTGAGGGTGCGGATCTCAAAATATTTTATGCCATATTTATCGGCAAGCTCCACGGCTTGCGGTAAATCGTATTCCGGGCAGCCCAAGGTGGAGATACCCCAGTTGAGCTGGTTGTAACGGTTGACTTTTTCCATGCTTCAATTCTCCGCGGCTTTTTGACGGCAATCGTTCAGTATCCGCATAAGTTCCATGCTTTCGCTCAAAGGTACATAGGCGGGTTTGTTTTCGGCAAAATAATCATATATATAGTTGTAATAACTGGGTACATCCCAAGTATCCACCGGCAGAGTTTCGGTTATCCACGGTATGTTGGTTTCTATGGAATACGCCCGATCCTGGGCGGCGAGAGTTTTCTGCATTTCCAGCTCCGGCAAAGTGCCCGGCTCGATGTAGTTTATCACCCACGATTTGGCATTGGCACAATACTTGGCACTGCCCAGCGTGCCGAAAACCTCCCATGTATCAGTACGGACAGCGGAACCCAGATTGATTTCCACAGTGCCGCTGACTCCGGAAGAGGATTTCAAAAGCACGCTTACCAGATCTTCGGCATCGCCGATCCCCACAGTCCGCTGCATTATAGCTCCTTTGACTTCCACCGGCCCGCCGAATGCAGCAAGGAATTGGTCTATATAGTGTGCTCCATAATTATTGAGCATACCGCCGCCGCAATCAACTCTGCTCTGCCAGTCGTTGCGCCGGTTGTAAAACTCCAACACCCGCCGGGAGTGGGTGATAGTGCCCAGCTTTTGCCGCACACTTTTCTGGAACATAAGGTATTCGCCCCAGTTCCGGTGAGGCTGATAGAGCATGAGTTTGCCCTTGGTGCGTTTTACGGCTTCGGCAACTTCTTGAGCGGCGGCGAGAGATTCGCACATGGGTTTTTCCAGAAAAACCATCATGCCCCGTTCCAACGCCGCAATGGTTTGTGGTTTGTGGAACAATGTGGGCGAAGCGATCACCGCCATATCAGCAGAGTTTTCCGCTGCGAGCATTTCGTCAAAATCAGCATAAGTGCGGATTCCGGGGTATTCGGCGGCGGCCTCGTTGCGGCGTTCTTCCACCGGGTCGGATATTGCCAGCAAGTTGAAGCGGCTGTCTGCTTTTATCTGGGGCAGATGGTAACGCCACGCAATGCGGCCCAAGCCGGAAACTACAACATTTATCATAAATAAAACTCCTGCATAAATATCCCGAATATTGTGACGGGACAGGTTGTTTGATCAAAGTACATCTGCTGTTTTTTAATGAATGTACCCCCAAAAGAGAGCAGATGCATAATAAAGTTACTATGGAAATAGCGATTTGTCAAGCAAAAACCTGATTTTCATCAGACTCCTCAATCCACCAGTTTGAACTGGAACTGATTTCCGGTAAAATAGGCTTTGCCCGGTACCAGCGTGTAATTGTCGCTTTTGCCCTGATCCAAACGGTTGCGCATCAAATTAAAGGGCACAAGTTTGCCCTTTTCGGGCTTGCCGCCCAACACGCTCCACGGTACCGTTATCAGGCAAGTCCATGCTCCATCCCGAAGCGTGTATTTGGTCTTGACATCGCTGCCGGGGTGGATGATGTTTTTATCGCCGGCTTTCCGCAGCAAAGTCATATCTTCAGCATAGCGGCAATCGGTGGTGTCGATGATCATGTGATAGAGCATCCCCGGATCGTTGGTCTTTCCGGCAAAGAACTCCACGCTGTCGCAGAACCACGGCTTGTTGATCTTGCTGCCCTCGGTATTGGGCTTGCGGCCGGGGACTTCTTCGGCAGTGTAATGAAAATAGAGGTTTTTATCGTCCCAGCCCGCATGGACTTGGGTCTTCAAAGGTGCCATAGTCAATTTGGTGGCGTGCAAATTACCCAAAGACTGCAAATTTTTGACCGTGGGTTTGCCGGTGATCTTTTTGAATTCGATCACGGCGGTCTGGAGTTTGCCCAGCTTTATGGGCTGGGCGGCGGCAGCTCCGGCGGGGAGTTTATCCGCCACAGCAAGCACTTCCAGATCCAGCGAACGGTTGGGGCAAATGTCTTCCATATACAGCGTCAAAGCCAGTTTGCCGTTCCAGTCGTTTGGGGCACCCAAGGCTTGCATATCCAGCCACAGCTCTTTAGTTTCGGCGGTTTTATTTATCACCAGATCATCCAGCATATAGATATTGTTGCAAACGCCTTTTTTGCCCCAGTGATTGGGGCGTTTGGATTTGCGTTTATCGGTCTGCAAGCCCAAACCGGCGGCGGTTCGGTGAGTGTATCCGTTGCCGGTGGCAAAGTCCAATATCAAACCGGCAAAGACCGTGTGGCGGTGGGCACGCACCACATGGCTCTGGGGCTTGAGGCCGTAGGTGTTGTAGTAAATAAAACCGTTTTTGAGCCGCACTTTCACATAGCGTTTGGCTTGGAACTCCAGCATGGCACCGGTGCGGTTGAAGTGGTTTTCGATATTCCGCAAAGTGTTGATGTGTAAAGCAAGTTTACTGCTGTCGGCTTCAGCTTCCGAAGCACCGGTACTGCAAAGAGTGCCTTGAGCGTAAACTTTTATATTGTTGACAGTTTTATCAACTTTTTCAACGGTGTGTTTATCCTTGAGGTCGATCAATATGGGCAGGAATTTCGTGGGTTTGCCCAGCTTTGGGAGCTTGATATTTTTGCTCAATTTGCCCGCTTTGACCGTATACACTCCGGGGCGGATGGTGTCGGGCAAATCCAGCGAGAAACTGCCGTTGCGGGCAAGCACCAGATTGCCTTCGTTGTAAAGTGTTACCGGAACATTGGCGGGCACCACCTTGACAAGCAAAGTGCGTTTTTTGCGAACTACGCTCAAACTCTTGACTTCCACTGCTTCTGCCGGAGCAACGGCAAGTTCGATATTGCTGACACCTTTGCCAACTTTGACTACCGCCCAACGCATGTTGTTTTCGATCCTCAAATCAGCCTTGACCGGTTGACCGTTGACCTTGACTTCTTTGATGGCTTGATTTTCTTCCAACAGCAGACCGATTTCAGCAGAACTGTATTCGCTTTTTACGGTAAATCTGCCGTTATCTCCATCAAGTTCGATGCCCGGCTGACCGGCAAGGTAGTAATGCGACGGCTCATTTTCGATACTCAAAACCGCCGCCGGTACCTGACTGAACATAAGCACTTGAGCTTCGTTGACTTTGAGCGGCACTTTAACGCTGATGCGTTCCGCATACTTTTGCTTGCCAAGATAATGGGGCACCACCGCCCGGTCGGTTATCCAGCCGGTTTGGGCGTAGGCTTTTGCCAGCTGGGGTTCGCCGAACATACCTTTATATTTTTTGCCGTTTTTGATGGTGTATCGCCAAATGTATACCGGTTTGGCGGGGTCTTTGATGTTCAAAGGTTTGGTCAATGCAGAGATCTCCCGGACTTCCGGCTTGGTGATGTGGGGATTGACGAAGATCCAGCCGTTGTTGAGCTGCTGAAGGATCATACATTCCACATTTTCTTTGGCATCCATCCGCCAGTCGGGCTTTACATCGGCATCGGTGATCTGGGCCTGACGGATCTCGTATCTTGCTCCGATAAAGGGTACATCCGCAGCGGAGAGTCCGCGGCTGTTGTAAGAAGCCACCACCCCGATACCTGCCATGTAGTTGTGGAAAGCTCCATCCACCCCCGGCAGCCAGTAGATATATACCGAGTGGTGCAGCGGGTCTTTGTAGGCAAACATCTTGAACTTCCACATCAAAATCGCCCCCCGCCGCCATTCGTTGGTCAGCGTGCCGCCGAAGCTTTCCAGATAACCGATGTCCCCCAGCGGGTTTTCGCTGTGGTTGAAGAAGATTATCCGGTTGGGGTCACGCTTCTGGATGGCATTACGCACTGCCAGATAAAAATCGGTCTGCCCCATGGGGTCGTCGATCTGCATGGTGTCCCAATCTTTAGCGTAAGCTCCCGACTTGCCGCCATCCAGATACCATGCATCCTGATTGTAGGTGTTGACGAATTTTTCGATCTGATCCACCGCCTCGTCCCGGGACTCTTTGAATTTCCAGAACCGCAAATAGTTGACATTCACTCCGGGGAACCACGACGCCGGTGACCCGTTGCGGAGCGTTTTAACAAACCATTCCGGGTGATTTTTTACCGGGGTACTCCAGGGAAATGCACTCCAGAACCAGGTGTAATAAGCCAACTTCAGATTGGGTGCGATTTTATGCAATCTGGCAACTTTCTCCCGAAGTTCATCGGCGGTACTGCGGTTGCCAAACCAGCCGTAAACGGCATCGCCTTCGGAAATGACATCGCCCCAGATGCCGTTGGAGTCGTACATCGCTGGATCAATAAGATACCCCCGGGGGGAGAAGGCTCTGTTCATATTTTCCGCATAACGCATACTGCTGCCATTGTAAGCACCGTTCCAGCCGGTGGACATGGTGCAACGCAGATCCCGCAGCCATGCCGGACGCCTGACTTGCGAGCGGTAAGCGGCGGCTTCGGGCGTAGAAATATATTCGTCGTAGGCTTTGAGCATACCGCCGTCGGTAACGGAAAAGCGGTTTTCAAAGCTGTGTACTTTCCGGTCAAGGGGCACAACAGTTGCCGAAGTTATACGCCAGCCGTTGGCACGGAAGATCTGGAGATTTTCCTCTTCGGTGCCCACATCCATATAGGTAAAGCGGTCGTTGAACTTGAATCTGGTGTGCCAGATGACCTGTCTTGTGGCGGCATTTTCAAAGCCGATGGTGGGGATATTGGTAAAGCTGCGATCCATCTGCACTTCATTGGCAGGCAGGCGGAACATGCCTACTGCCACAGCGGTACCGGGCATTTCGTAAAAGCCCTGACTGCGGAACTTCTGTTCCAGAATAACATCGGTTGCCAGCCGCAGGAATTTGCGTTCTTTCATGCCCAGATCAATAACTTCGACCTTTTCAAACAAGGCATTTTTTACTACATAGTATGTACGCCGCAGTTCCAGCTGGGGCAATGCATCGTTGGTTACAGTCACCACCAGTTTGCCGTCAGTGGTCCGGATGTTTTTGACTTTATCCAGATTGCCGTCCACAACTGTATCCTTTGCCCGGGTCTGCAAGGTGTAAACGGGGGTCATACGCTGAACGATGAGCTTGTTTTTGTAGTAAAGACCATTGACCACGCCGTTGGATTTAGCAACAAAAAGTTTGTAATCGCCCTGCTGGAAGATGGCGTAATTTTTGCTGTTCCGCTCCGGCATGGGTACACCGTTATCGTAATTGAGTTCGGCGGCTTTTACGATCTCGGCTTCGGTGGGGGGGTGGCCGAAAAATTCCACTTCCGAAAATTCCACCGGAAAATCCGACCGGGGCCGGGTGGCTTTAAGCCGGATAAATCTGCCTACAATGGGCTTATCTTTGCTTTTAAAGGAGTATTCCACCAGTTTGGCTTTGGTGCCGCTCTCTTCGTTGCGCAAGATCCCTGCCGGAACAAAGTCCTTGTCGTCTATGCCTGCAAAGATGGCGATCTCCGCAAAGTTGTGGGAGGGTGCCGAGTTGGCAGAAACTTTGATTTCGTCAATGGTGAACTTGCCCCCCAGATCGAAAGTGATGAAAGGATCATCGCTGAACTGCCGGTAATGGATGTTTTTCTTTTTGTTGCCGTCGGTCAGGGTGGTGCCGTTTTCGCCGGAAGTGGGTTTAGCTCCGTTATGAACATATTTCATAACTTTAAGCTGTCGGGTGCCGCTGGTTTTGGGCAGGAGTTTGAAGTCGGCAAATTCCATAAATTTGCCCTTGCCTGACATATTTGCATAGGGCGTTATACGCATAGTATTTGTTTCGCTGAAAGTTACCGTATTGCCCCGCTGGGCGGTAAAACTGTCCTTATCCAGCGGGATCACCACTTTTGACCACTTTTGGCCGCTGCCGGCAACAAACTTGCCGTGAACTCTGCCGGTTTGGCTTTCCAGAAAAATCGTCATGCCTTTGCCGGAAATATTGTGCCGCACATAAAACTCAATGGCGGAGTAATTACTGAAATCCACCGGCGGCGTGAATTTACCCACTGCCCCCTGATATTTACCGGAAGCCGTCGCTTCGATGTGGACAGCATTTTTGCCGTTTGGCCCTTTTACGGCAGTGACTTTGGGTGCCGAAACCGCTTTGGCCTGATACCCCGACCACTCAATAACAGGGGCAAAAGGTTTATCAACAGCGTTTACAGTCAACGCCGCCAAACTCAATATAAAATACGCAAGAAATCTCATAATTTACACTCTTGACTCTTTATCAATACTGTTCTTCAGTATAAAAATAAGTATCTGAAACAGGATATTTTTTATTTTCATTGGACATCAAAGGTCGTTTATTGAAAAATTCACTTTCTTTATAAAACGGCTCAACATGCCCATCAAAGAAAACACCGTTGGCACTTTTACTTGCATGACGGAAATGCACTCCTTGACCGCTTGTCAATTTCCCCATTTTCATATAGCTGGTCTGAATGGGAACCGGTCTACCCTGTGCTTTTGACGCAGCCAGTTCAGTATTGATACTGTCGGAATGTGAAAAAGTTGCTGATGGCTCACGCAAATTGCTGAAACGCAATGGCCACCCGGGAGTAATACGATCTCCGCCATTGGAAGCAATACCGCCATAGCAAAAGTTTCCGTCATAACCATCCATTCTGACACTGAAAGGCGAAAAAGAAGGACAAATGATTACTCCATAATTTTTTTCCGGTATATAACCGCCGCCATAAATAAAGTACGGCCAATGATTGTCGCCATCAAGACTTGGACAAAAAGCATCCCCATTGTCGCTGGCATAAGCGATGTGAGCCAGGCCTATCTGCTTAAGGTTGCTGGTGCATTGAGCAGCTTTTGCCCGCTCCCGGGCGGCTGACAATGCCGGCAGCAGCATGGCCGCCAATATGGCGATGATGGCGATGACTACAAGGAGTTCGATGAGAGTGAAACTGGTTCTGCTTTTCATGACCTTTACCTTTCTATTGTTTATATAAATCAACTTATTGATCTTCCTCTATTAATATACAACAAAATCCCGCCTTTGTGAATAGATGATATTTTGAATATCATATATATTTTTACGATTTAAGAATAAAATTATAAAAATATTATATCATTGCTTGACAAATCAAAAATCCAATACTATTGTAAACACAAACACGCCTTGGGGAATTTGCATTATGAAGCCTCTGGAATATGTAGAAAACGCCATCGTGCAGCTGGAAAATTATCTGAAATTGCCCATAACCATCGTTGACCACGACGGTTGGTTCAACAATCGTCAGAACAGAAGAATTTTCAACGAAGTCCGCAAGTCGCACCGCAAACTTGCATTGTGCGATATGGTTTTCTGCGCCCGGTGCCGCGCCAACTGCCGTTATAAGATCAACAATCTTTGCATGAATGAGCCATATTCACACTATACCGTTTGCTGGCAGAATTTCGGACAGATCGCCGTGCCGCTGCGGCACAACAACATCCATTACGGCATACTTTATGCCGGACTTTTCCGGAACACCGCAAATCCCCCCGCCGGAATGACGGAAGAGTTTTGCCGTGCCTATAAAGCTTTGCCGTTATACAACAAAGAACGCATTGCAGAATTTATGCAGGTGCTGGATATGTTCGGCAGGGGCTTGATCGACTATCTTTGCGAAGAAAATATCGTTGACCTTGATTACGATGCCCGCTTCCGCAAACTTATTGAGTATCTGGAAAATAACTATCAGCAGAATATCTCGCTGGACGATGTCGCCGGACTGCTGAAGCTCTCTCCAGCATACGCCAGCAGTTTTATCAAGCAATCATCCGGCTGCAACTTTTCGCAGTTACTGCGGGCAATACGCATTGAACACGCCAAAGAAATGCTGACTTTATCGGGTAAAAACCTGCGGGAAATCGCCAGGATGTGCGGTTTTTCCAGCGAATTTCATTTAAGCAAAGTATTCAAACAGCAATCCGGCGAAAGCCCCTCCGAATTCCGCAAACGCAAAAAAACAGCCCACAGACCGTTGCCCAAGTAATGCCATGGCTCCGGCTCGTCGCAAGCGGTTACCTGCTGCTTTTTTTCAGTTCACGCAGTTTGGCTGCCTGGGGCATTTTTTTGTAAAACTCGTCCAGCGGGAAACAGCCGGAGATCATGCCGTGACGGGGCCCGTTGGTACATTCGCCGAAAGTCCGGCAGATGCGGCGGCGATCCAATACTTTGCCAGCCAGAGCGTCAGCGGGCATTTGCGGGTAAGATAAGACCATTCTGCCGATACCGGCAAAATCAGCGTAATTATTTTCCACAATATACTCTGCCGCCGCCGGCAAATATTCCTGCAAAGCGGTCAGGCCGGAAGCTGTTAATTTTATTTCCGGGCAAAGCTCTTTCAGGCGTTTGGCTGCCGCAATGTGCCTCGATACATTGTAAAGGGGATTTTCCGGCATCAGATAGCCGTCGGCAACGGCGTACCAGGCGGGCCGCTGCATGTGCACATTGTAGTAAGGGCTGCCGATAGTGCCCACTATAAGCTCAAAATTGTATTGTTTAAGCAGGCGGGTGAATTCAACGACTTCGGTCAGATCTTCATCCATATTCATACCGTCGGGTGCGGCACCAAAGGCGTATTTGGCATATTCGCTGCCCGGTTCTGCCATGGGTTTACCCACTTTGTCTTCGCCTTTGATAAAGGGCAATATATCAAAAATACTCAAGCGGCAGCCCAGCCCCAGACCGGGACAATCCCGTTTGATGCCTTCCACGATCTCCCGGAAAAAGCGGGTGCGGTTTTCAAAACTTCCGCCGTATGCTCCGGGGCGGTCAACGGCACTTAAAAACTCGTGCCCCAGATAACCGTGTGCCTGCTTTATATCCACAAAGTCATAACCGGCAGACTGTGCCATTTTAGCCGCATTGACAAAGTTTTCCACGATCCCGGCGATCTCGCCATCGGTTACCACATTGGCAGATGTGTTGTTGAATTTTTTATCCAACAGCGGGTGAGAATAAGCAGTGCGGCTTTCCAGCTTGGCATCTTCGTTGGGGTGGGCGTATCTTCCGGAGTGAGTGAGCTGCAAACCGATAACGGCGTCAGAACCATACAGATCTTTTCGGATCTTACGCATTTCTTTTACTGAATCTGCCAACACCGGCAACGATTTTTCGCTGACCATCAGCTGCCGGGGATTACTGCGTCCTTCATGCATAACAGCAGCAGCTTCCACCCCGGCGATCAACGCGGCACCGCTGGCAGCAAAGTTTTTCCAACGGCGCAAAGTATATTCAGTAGGTACGCCCGCAGCATCGCAATCCCAGCCTTCCATGGGCAAAATCGCCCAGCGGTTGTCCAGCGTTTTGCCGTAAAGAGTGGTGGTTTGCTTCATAGCCTGGGTGCCGTCGGCAAAACCGATGTTGATTTTTTCTTCGCTTAAATATTGCTGAAACTCCTGCAAGGTGGCAAATTCAGCAACTTTCCGGTATTCATTAGCCATATATCAAAACCTTTTATTCTTTTTTATATGAGTTATAATAAGTTTGCAATCTTCCAAAACATTATATTCGTGGTCGAGCAAAGCGTCGAACTGCAATGACATGCCCGGTTCCAGCTTGTACTTTTGTTCAGCAACAGAAATTTCCACTACTCCTTCCTGAACCCAGCACATTTCTGAATCTTCCCGGTGCACATTGGGCGTACAAAGTCTGGCTCCGGCGGCAGCGGTGGCGGTCATACAGCGGATATTGCCGTAACTTACCCGCCGGAAGGTAAAACCATCGTTGCAGTAATCCTGTTCAACGACCTGCTGGGCGGTGCGTTTTTCCGCCAACGCCAGCAAGTCCGATAAATTCATGGAAAAAGCCTGGGCAAGCTTGTAGAGCGTTTCCAATTCTGCCTTGTTCCAGTTCCGTTCCAGCTTGCTTATAACGCTGGCGGATACCCCGGAGCGTTCGCTTAAATCAGCTATGCTCCACTGAAACTGCCGCCGAAGCTGCCGCAATACGCCAAAATCCCACCGCTTTTCCTGTAAATTAGTCATACATCGCCCCCGTGCGGAACTCTTTCCAGACCGTTTCAAACCAGCCGTCAGTTTCGGGTACCGGGCGGCATTTTTCAAAGCCGATCTCCGGATAGCCCATCGCCCCGATAGAACTGTACATAATGTAATTGCGGTACTCCACAGCTTCGGGCTTGATCCGCCATGCGTCGGAGAGTTTATCGTTGATCAAAACGCCATCGTCCGAAAGCACCAGCGCTCCCCCCCGGGAACCGATACGGTCGATCTGCATAAGGATCGCTTCCAGATAATATATCTGGGCAAGCAAAAGCTGGCGGTTGCGCAAGGTTTCGGCAAGATCCTCTGGAGCAAGAGCTTGCAAACCATCGTTCTGCAAATCACTCATCTGTTTATATGCTTCGTCCAAAGCCTGCACCACGGTTCCGGTTTTGCGGATAAATGCTCCGGCACGGCTCATGCGGGTTTGAAAGAGCTGCCGCTGGCTCTGCCAATCCAACTTACAGGCTGTCTGCAAGGCTTTTTCCAGCATTGCCAGCTGGATGTTGCTTATTTCTTTGAAGTGTTCTTCATTGACCGTATTGCTCTGATACTTTGCAGCAATAAATTCTGCCGCCCGGATCGCTCCTGCCTGCCCGGAATTGAGGGCGGTTCCGCCGGGGCGGGTAACACCATGAGTGCCATTGACTTCGCCCACCGGGAAAAGGTGCTTTATATTGACCGACTCCCACCAGATATTGCCCGCCAGACCACCGTTGTTATGTTGGGCGCAGACGGCGATCTCCAGCATCTCATTTTCCAGATCTATATGGTTGTTTTTATATAATTCAATAGCAGGAGCATTGAGCATTTTCAGCCGCTCGATGGGCGAACTTTGCAAAGCGTTGGAGCGTTGCAGATACTCTGCTGCTTCGGCAGAAAGTCTTTCTATGCACAGATCCGCCGGATCGCTGCGATAGTCCAGATAGACTTTGCGTTTGCGTTCCACCGTTTCTATATATGTATATATATCAATAAGCGACGACCCCGGCACATGTCCGGCGGCAAAAGGCCATTGATAACCCTTGAGGAAGATCGCCGAATACATCTCTTCAACAGTATCAAAGTATTCCCGCAAAAACTCCCGCTCGTCGCTGCCGTCGGAACTGGTGGAAACGAACCGGGGCAGGACTTGCATGTAGCTGCCTGAAACATTCCAGCGGAATTTCAGCGAGGCAAGCCCGTATTGCGATTCAGCTAAATTGTACGCCTTTGCCCCCACTTCCAACGCCAGCCCGATGGCTCCGGTATGGACTTGGGGGTAGACACTTTGCTGATACAAGCCGCCGGGACCGCCCACGGCAAAAACGGTATTTTCGGCTTGCACTACTTCAAACTCACCGGTTTGGGTATTGACAAAAATCGCCCCCAATGCCCGGTTTTCTGCCGGATCGGTCAAAAGTTTTACTGCCACACGCTCTTCAACGACTTCGATATTGCGCCTTTTAACTTCGGCGATCAAGGCTTGCACCATGTTTTTGGATGTGTAGGGTCCGCAGCTGGTGGCGCGCCGCTTGGGGTCGTGGTCGGTTTTGTAACCGATGTGCTGCCCCATGACATCGTGAGGAAACGGCACCCCCAGATTGACCAGATTAAAAAATCCCTGTGCCGAAACCGCCGCTTCTATCAAGGCAATATCGCCGTGCATGGAGCCGCCCGCCGCCAAATCTTTTGCCATCAACACCGGACTGTCGGGTTCGCTGCCATACATGCCGAGTTTGTAGTAAGTTTGCTTATCGCTGCCGGTATTTACCGAAGTACCCATGGCAAGACCTTCAGTATAAATAGCTATATCGCCCTGCCCCAGCGCATTGAGCCGTACCGCCGCAGCCAAACCGGCGGCACCGCTGCCGATGATCAGCGTATTGAGCTTTTTCATAACTTAAAACCGCTCCACAGTCAAGCCGCCATCAACATTTATCACCTGCCCGGTGGAGTAAGCAAAGGCTCCTTCCACCAAAGCTGCGGCGGCTCTGCCCACATCTTCGGGCATACCCCAGCGGCGCTGCAAGGTCAAACCTTCGGCAATCATTTTATCATATTTGGCAGTGACCACGCTGGTCATATCGCTTTTGATCACGCCGGGGCGCAGCTCGTAGACCGCAATATTCTCTTCGGCAAGCCGGACGGCAAACAGTTTGGTTGCCATAGCCACTGCCGCTTTGGAAATACAATATTCGCCCCGGTTGATGCTGGCGTAATCAGCCGAAACACTGCCGGTATTGATAATGCACTTGAAAGTTTTATCAGATTTATCCTGCATCATAAGTTTTGCCGCCTGCTGGCTCAAGAAAAATGGGCCCCGGAGATTGATGTTCAAAACCCGGTCAAAGCTGCTTTCGGGCATATCCAGCAAGTCGGCACGGACTTCCGGAGCCACTCCGGCATTGTTGATCAGCACATCCAAAGTACCGAAGTCGGCAATAAAATCATTTAAGAGTTTGCTGTGCGAAGCCACATCGGCTACATCGCACTGGTAATAGGCAAATTTGCCGGAGCAATTTTGCCGGAGTTCACTCAAAAACTCCGCCGCACTTTCCAACGCCGCTCTGCCGCAGAACCCAACATTATGACCTTTGCCTGCCAACGCTTCAACAATGCCCCGCCCGATACCGCGGGCGCCACCGGTAACTAAAATATTACTCATAAAAAACCTCGCAAAAAATTTCTTTAACGCTATATTTTACACGATAATATATCCTGTAAGAAAATATTTGTCAAATTTAAAATCTGAAATATCCGGAGAAACCCATTCTTACTTGCCACAATCAATTTTAAGAAGCTCTTTTTAATCGGGGCGTTTGCTTTTTGTTACAAGGTGTTATATATTACACAGACAACAACAAGAATAACAACAGGAGGTTGATACTATGAAATTCCGGATGGTTCACAATAATTTGAATGTTTTTGACCTTGATAAGAGCATCAAATTTTATTCCGATGCTTTTGATATGCACGAAGTCCGCCGTATAAACGCCAAAGACGGCAGCTTCATTATCGTTTACCTCGAAGATGGCAACAGCAGTCATCAGCTGGAACTTACCTGGTTGCGGGAAATGGATCGACCTTACGACCTCGGCGACAACGAATTTCACTTGGCTTTTAAGGTAGATGATTACGAAGGAGCCCATGCCCGCCACAAAGAAATGGGCTGCATTTGCTACGAAAACCCCGAAATGGGAATCTATTTCGTGACCGACCCCAATAACTACTGGCTCGAAGTCATTCCGGAAAACCGGTATTGATAATTTTCAGAAAGACGATAGTATGGACAATAGTTCAGAAGAAATCATCATTTATTCAACCGCTGACGGCAAGGCGAATATTTCTTTATTGGCTAAAGACGGCAGCGTTTGGCTGAACCAAAATCAGCTTGCCGAACTTTTTGCCACCTCCAAGGCAAATATATCGACTCATATATCCAATATATTTGAGGATAATGAGTTGCAAGAAAATTCAGTTGTTAAGTTTTATTTAACAACTGCCGCCGATGGCAAAAATTACAACATTGCCTATTACTCGCTTGATATGATCCTTGCCATTGGGTTTCGGGTGCGGAGCAAACGGGGCGTACAATTCCGGCAATGGGCGAACCGCAATCTTGTTGAATTTATGCGGAAAGGTTTTGTCATTGACGATGACCGTTTGAAAAATCCTGACGGTCGCCCTGATTATTTTGATGAATTGCTGGAACGCATCCGGGAGATCCGGGCTTCAGAGAAACGCTTTTACCAAAAGGTTCGGGAACTATTCAGTTTGAGCAGTGATTACGATGCTACTGACAAATCAACCCAGATGTTCTTTGCTGAAACGCAGAATAAACTGCTTTATGCGGTAACTCATCTTACAGCCGCAGAGATCATTATTCAACGTGCCCAAGCCGAACTGCCAAATTTCGGTGCGACCAGTTGGGCGGGGTCAGTCGTCCGCAAAGGGGATATATTCATTGCCAAAAACTTTTTAAGCCGGGATGAAATAGATTCACTTAACCGCCTGGTCATGATCTTTTTGGAATCGGCTGAATTGCGGATCAAAAACCGCCGTACTCTCACTATGGATTTCTGGCGGAATAATGTCAATCAGTTGTTGGAGTTCAACGGTTTTGAAATATTGGATAATACCGGTTCGATCAGCACCAATGATATGAAAGCAATCGTAAGCGAACGGTATGAAGTATTCAATCTGCGGCGTAAAACCGAAGCTGCCAGACAGGCTGATTTGGAAGACTTGCAGGAGTTGAAACTGCTTGAAGAAGAACTCACTGCCCGCAAAAAAGATCAATAATGGGGATGTATTCGTTATGACCATAGTGCCCAATGACTACTGGCTGGAGATCCTGCCGGAGAAAAAATAAAGGTATAAAAAATGATTTTTAAGTCTGTCCGGAAGAAATTTGATTTTCTTACAAACGATAAAGAATATACTCTTTTTTCCAA
>JAZMZK010000007.1:0-17619 GCA_045585955.1 Victivallaceae bacterium | reverse complement strand
GTTGTATCTCTTTTATATAAAATAAATTGGAATTGCTTTTATTACTTGTAATAAAAGCAATTCCGGTGAAAGTTTTTGGAAAATGGGGTGTGGGGAAGAGAACCTTTTTTCAAAAAGGTTTCTTCCCCACAAAACAGTTTTGCATCAAGTTTCCACTTTTTTATTCAAGCGTTTACTATGGGCGTCCAGGCGTATTTGCCCTGGGCATCTTTTATGCGGCAGCGGAAGCGGCGGCCTTCGGGCAGAGTACGGGTCCCGGCGGGTTTGCAGAGTTTTGTGGTGGTGCGGCGGTCGCCGTAAGTGGGGTAATCGTCCAGCACTTCCCAGTAGCCGAGGCTTCTTTCGCCGATGAGTACAGCCTCCACAACTTCGGTAAATTCGGCTTCAAAAACTCCATCCTGATAGCTCAAGCGGGTGAATTCCGGGCCTTGTGTGGCGTAGAACTGACCTTTTTTCAGGGCTTCCATAATGCTTTTAACGCTTTTATCTTCGGCAGCGATCATGGTCCAGCCGCCGAAAAGTTCCGACGAGCTGTGAGTATCGTCCACCGCCAATGCCGGGTAGATGATCCCTTTGTTAGTGAGATCGTTCCAGACCGATTCGTTATCGCCTTTGCCGTTGTAGCGGCAGCTGGAGTTATATACTTCGATCCCCGCCAGACCTTTCAGTTCAGCGATATCGGCAAAGGTCGCTCCGCACCACTCCGGATGGGCGCAATAGATGATGCCTCCGGCAGCATTTACTGCGTCAATGGCTTCTTGAGCAGTGGCAAATTCGCCGGGAAAATCGTAAGGTACATCCAACGCCAGCAAGTGCCAGACAAAATCCGCTGCCTTGGGGTGCAGTTCAATACCGGAAATAATGGTCATGCCGCAAGGGTCGTACTCTGCAACCGGATTGGTTTTACGGTGATCGGTAAAGGCAAAAACATCAAAGTTTTTTTCAGCATACATATTGATAAGTTCGTTGGGCTCAAAAAGCCCGTCCGAAACCGTACAATGATTGTGCAATGCCGCTTTGAATACCGGAAGTTCTCTGCCGTAAAAATCCATTTTTTTACTCCTTAAAATTTAATGCTCAAAAGCAATACTGCTGCTACACCCAATATAAAAGCCATTGCTTTGCTGACCGTCAAACGCTCCTTAAACAGCCAAATGCCCAACGCTCCCGTTACCAGAAAACTCATTTGGGCTATGGGTAATACCACCGAAGCGTTGCCCAGCTTGAGCATCAGAGCCATGGTTATAACAATGCCGGTAACTAAAGCTCCGGACAATCCGCCGAGGAAAAAGAGGTTTTTCCAATCCTGCTTGTTATAGGGCATCAACTGCCGTTCCCGCCAGAAAGCGTACAATACGCCGCCAAAGATCCAGAACAAACTGTTGACCACCACCACATATGTTTCGCTGGCTCCGTGCAGAAATCCATAACGGTAGCTCAAGCCCATACCCGCCCGCAGCAGCGAAGCTATGATCATAACAATAAATGCCCAGCCCAGCTTGCGTTTGACTTCGCTCTGATTGCGGGGTATAAAAGCGAGGATCGCCAGACATGCCGCCGCGATCCCGGCATACTGTATCGGGGTGATATTTTCGTTTAAGATCAACGCCGCCCCCACAGTTACCGGCACCAGATTGAGCCGGTAAATAGTGGAACACACTCCAACATCCAGCGAACGCATGGCATCAAGCATCATAATATTGCCTGCCAGCGAGAAAAATCCGGAGATGCATCCCCAAATGATGGTAGCACGCCAGTCCGCAGGAGCTTGCCCCAGCAAAGCGGGGATCAGTGCAACAACCAGCCAAACCACGCCCACGACCGAAACAAAAAAACCGTTTCCCCGATTTTTTCCCGCAAAAAACTTGAACAACAAATCGTTGCAAGCCGCAAAAAACATACAAGCAAAAGCCCAGAAAATCGCCATAAAAAAACTCCTCTTATAATAAAAAAAATCAGCAGAGTTATTAATATAGACTCTGCTGAAATTTTTACAAGGTAAAAGTGCTTATTTTTTACTTGAAAAGCTCAAAAATCGTTTTTTATACTCCATGATATTATCACTACATTAAATCAATCTCTCTTTACAGTTACTTTCATGCCGGAGAGCTCCAGCATGCCATTATTTGCCACCCGGAATCCTGGTCTTGCATACGTTGGCGGGCGTTTATTGATCTGGGCTTCAGGAACTTTGAATATTACTGTCTGGGGTGTTGCTTTTTCGCTCAAAGTCAGCTGCTTGCGGATAGAGGTCACATAACGGCCCGTACCGTTAGTCAGTACAATTACACAGTCCGCATTTTTACCGGCAGCCGTAAGTTGAAATTCAACAGTGTCGCCGGGGCGGAGCGGTGTGTATTTTTCAAAATAAGCAGAACCGGCTTTGTTTTTTCCTTTGAGAATAAAGCGACCGTTTTTTACTTCGGTAACTGGTTTGCTGCTCCAGCTGTTGATCCAGCCCACCGGCAGTTTTTTATTCTTTTTTTGGGGCAGAAAGTGTGATATATCCACCATTTTGCTCTCTTGCTGGATTGGCGGCGGCAGATAAAACACGCCCATGCGATCAATGCCTGACTGGTGACTGGGGGTAAAGATTGGACTGAAGTATAATGAAGTGTTTTTAGTTGGCTTGAACATCTTTGTCCGGATAAAATTGCCGCAGAAATATTTTTGTTTCTTCAACTGTTTGCCCAATATGGAAAGGGGTACAGCCATTTGCAGATGCCAGCCTTCCGGTGTCAAAGTGTTTTTTACCGGTAGGGTGATATTCTGTTTTTTAAAATGTCTGACTCCTTCGGTGATGGCATGAGTGTATAATTCATATTTACCATTTACAGATGTGAAAATTTGTTTGAAGTTCTGGCTTTTGTCTGTACCCAGAAAAATTTCAAAACCATTAGACCAAAATTTCAATTTCCGCTTTTGGTATGGCTCGGCACCGGTTTCTTTGTAGTCTATATACAGATGGGTAGAATCGGTAAACAACTTCAATGTTGCCGGAACTTTCACCGGTTTGCCGTATGCACTTTTCCAGTCATTGAAAGTATAGGCATGTTTGAAATCTGCCTTGTCAAGATCGCCATTGTATTCTTGAACCGGAGCAACGAATTCAAGGGAGGGAATGTTGGCGGCATTGAACTTTTGCCGCCGGTCAAATGCTGCTCTGCCGGATTTGACCGGTTCCCACAGATTGCTGATGAAACGCTTGATTCGAGCCTTTTCAATCGGTGTCCGAGCTGCTTTTTGTGCCTGAATGAGCAGTTTATCTATGGCGGCAATGCGTTGCGGGGTGCCAACCTGCCAGAGAGTTGCCTCGTCGTACATACCCATAACATAAGAGCTGTTTACTTTATCTTTGGCTTGAAAGGTTGCCGGATAGTTTTTTATATCGGTGGATACAGTTTCAATTTTTTCAAAAACCTGTTTCATAGCTTTACCGGCGTTACCATAGTAAAGGTTGTAATATTCATTCAACAACTCTTCATATCCAATAGAGTTGTCGTAGATCAGGCGGCTCATGATGTAGGACTCCACTTCATGCTGTTTGATATAAATCTCTGCAAAGAGTCCCTGCAAACCGTCATCAAGGAATTCTGTGATGATTTTTCCTGTACGTTTGGGGTAAATGACAGGAAAAAAACCGGGTCTGCCCGGTATTTTCCGGATAGCTGAACCCGGGTCAAGCATATAGAGCCAACAACTGAGCATCCTTTTTTTCCCTTCATGTCTTACCCAGTCTTTATAGATGCCATGTTGGCGTTTGTAGATCAAAGGGTGAAACCAGAGGGCGATATCCATACAGATTTGTACCGAAAGCTCCGGATAAAGTTCGATATCAGCGGGGCGAGTACTTGTTATATCATAAGCGAGGGTTGCAAAGTTGATATCAGGATTCAATTTATGTGCCTTGGCAGCCACTTTGTTTATCCAGCTGAAAAGGTAGGCACTGCGATCTTTTTCCATTTTTTCTTTGCATTGGCTGCATTGGCAGACAGATGTATCGTCATCCGGCTGTATAGGATAGTAAAATGGTGTGTCCGGCAGTTTTTTCAAGTCGGGGAACCGGACCCCCGGCACTTTTTTACCCTGATAGACCTTGTTGGCTTCATCTGCAAAATAGTCAACTGGCCCATCGACAGCATAGCAGAGCTGGGATGGCACATATTGCCCGGCATAATAGCGTTGGGCGATGCGGGAGGAACGCCGGTCTTCGGAGCGTTGGACAAAATATTCCGGACGGTGTTCAATAAAAACACTTGCAAGTTGTTTATTTGTTGCCTTGCCCCAATATCGGTAGTAGATGCTGTATATGTTGTGATTTACCAGCCCGCAGACGATATTTTCCCGCCACCGGTGACGGAGCAGAAGCAGATCCCGCGGCGGTATGTGGCTTTGGGGACCTTCAAAATAAGGCACACGGAATGCCTTCATTGCTGGTGCACGACGGCAGTCAAGGTTGGAAACACTCAAGGTTTTACGGGGAGTGAATACCGTTCCTGTATCGCCATAAGAATAATATCTTATGCCGCAAGCCTTTTCGAGAAAGTCATATACGGCAAAACAACTTGCCCGGTAATAGTATTGCAATGGCGGAAAAGTATCGGTTTTTGTATAATTGACCTTTTTGAAGTCAGGTGTGTCGTTGCCCGCAAGGTATATCTTTTTTTCTCTGAACCGGATGGAATACTCTTCGTTCTTGAAAGTTTCCCCGTCAGCGGGGATCCCCACCATTATATGCACTGTATCTGAATTTTTGGGGGCGGCAACGATCGGGATTTCAGCTCCAGTAATGAGTTTTATGCCATACTGCAGTTCCAACGCAGCAAATTGGGCAGAACGCGTGGGGCTTGCTCCAATTACAATTTCGCTTTTAGGAATTTTATTTTCCACCAGTATCAAATCACAATATGCCTGCACTGGCAGCAGAAAAAACAGCAATACCCATTTAAAAACAGAACTGATGCAGGGAAACGGGATTGTTTTATAACTCTTCATTTTTTTATACTTCAGGTGTAATCTTATTTGAGCATTTCATCAATAACTGCATCGTTTATATCCATTGCTGAATTCTGAAAACCGGAAACGCCTTTGGCAATACATTTGGCGACGGCTTCTTTGGAACCAACTCCCCAACACCAGATCCTGATCCCTTTACCGGCAGCGTATTGACAAAGTTCCGGAGTAATGGCGTCGATTTGGTTTTTGTAGTACAGACAGATGATCTGGAAGCCATCGGCAGCTGATTGATCAATAAGTTTTTTGGTAAGCGGTACATTCCCTTTCAAGGTGTGGCAATAGACCAGCCCCGGCAGATATTTAGAGATCATATCTTTGGGCTGCTTGGCAGAAGACCAGAACAGATTGATGATCGTGCGATTTTGCATATTGTGTTTGACGATCAGTTCGGTCATGCGTTTGGCAACTCCTTCACGCCAGGGATCCGGGCGGAATGTCAAGTAGGCGACTTTGCCATATTTTTCGCAGAGCGAAAGCATTGTATCTAAAGTACATGTTTGGAGCGGTTTCTTCATAAATGTACCGCCGTACCGCAGTTTGAGGATTTTTTCCAGCGGCATATCGTGGATCGTTTCGTACTTGTTTTTATTAAATCGGGTGATCCGGCCTCTTGGTGAGTAGGTAAAACCCTCATCGTGACAAAGGATGACTTCTCCATCTTTGCTCAACCGCATATCTGCTTTGAAGGCGTTAAAACCGGATTCCATACCTTTGCGGAAATGCATCTCCGTATTGCCCCAAAGTCTGCCGTGTATCTTATATTTGGGGCTGGAAGATATTGAATAAAGTACATTCATAACCTTGCGTTCAAATGGCACGGTAAAGAAGCGTTTGAATGCTGCGTCAGCCTCCGCAGCCGGGATTATTTTGATTTCGTCTGATACATCTGCAACAGCCTTTGCCGGTTGTTTTGATGAGTTTGCTCCATAAACATTTTCTGTCAAAATAATACTTGCACAAATTGCAAATGCGGTAAATAAATTTTTATTCATGGTTAGCCTTTTTTTATTTTTGATTGTTCAAATTGATAGTTTGCTGTTTATTCCAGCAGTTTTGTCTTGGTGTATGTCGTAATATCGGTGCTGTCGGAGGAAAGTAAATAAGTAGGCCAGCGGTAAATCACCGCAGTTCCCGTGTCTTTGTCGATTTGTGCGTAGCCGAAGTCCTGATGGATCATTTTGGGGGTACCGTTGAACACATGCCCGTCAGCAAGGAGAATATTGGCTGTACCGGCATGTTCCGCATAGATGTAAGAGTAAGAGCTGGACTTTTTGTACAGCATATAAACCGAAGGCGTTCCGGTTGGTTTGGTTGTTTGCGTATCGGCAGAATTCAACATTCCGGAATCGGCAAGGAGCAGAAGTTTGTCATGCCCAAATGCGGAAATGACATTGTTGATCAAGTTAAACTGCCCCGTATTATACTGGGTGTATGGTGCACCGTATGCATAATCCCAAGGGCGGCTTGATTTATCAAATACGTTACATGGATTTGCCGGACAGCGGTAGATATTCCAATCATTTTCACTGAAGTAACCAGCTTTGATCAAACGTTGATTCCATCCCCGCCAATTAGTGGTATTGTTCGCATTCCAAAATGAATTCATGTAGGTATCGGCATACATTTGAAGAAAAATACCATTCTGCC
Source organism: Victivallaceae bacterium (assembly GCA_045585955.1). Taxonomy (GTDB): domain Bacteria; phylum Verrucomicrobiota; class Lentisphaeria; order Victivallales; family Victivallaceae; genus SIG78. The sequence goes on along the minus strand of JAZMZK010000007.1, from coordinate 10,956 downwards.
TGAGGTTGTTAGAACACGCTGCCTGGTGGGCCCTTGCACGGGCGGCACTTAATGCCGGCAGAAGCATTGCTGCCAGTATGGCAATGATGGCGATAACTACGAGGAGTTCGATCAACGTAAAGCATGCTTTACTCTGTCCCCATGGACAGAGGTCCCTTCATCGTTGCCCAAATTTGACTTCTTGAAAAGAAGTCCTAATTGACTCAGATGCAGGTAGTTTGGGTTTGGGTTTTGGTTTGCCGTTTGCTTTTTCATGTCGTCACCCCTTGGTTTGTTAAAAATTGTTTTTTACCATGGAACTTGTATTGAATGCTCTCCGATTTTGCTAAATACTATAACTGATTTTTTTTTACTGTGCAATAGTAAAAAATATCAATATCTTGCAAATAATAACAAAATTTTGTCATTATTTCGATAAAACAAAATTTGAAACATTATTCAAAAGGCGATACTGAAATATTGTTTATGGGGTTGGTTTGCTGATACCCGGCTGGTGGTTTTTCCGGTATTGTGCCGGAGAAGTGCCGTATTGGGCTTTGAATTTGCTGTAAAACTCGGTGGCACTGCAAAAGTTGGCGTGTTGGGCGATTTGTGCCGCCGGGTATGGAGTTTCCAAAAGCATTTTTTCGGCGGTTTGCAGCCGCATTTGTATTATGTATTGCAGCGGGGCAACTCCCATGTGCCGCTGCCACGCCCGGTAAAAGGCGGAGCGGCTCATATTGCAGCGGCGGGCGAGAGTTTCTATACTTATATCTTCGCAGCAATGCTGTTCCATCCATAAAGCAATATTTTTTATGATTATTGCTTCGTCGTTGCCCGGCTGCGGTTTAGCGGCTTGGAACAGCACCTCTCTTATCAGCTGAAAACATATCCAATCCAGCTTTTCCGGACAGCCCGGCGAATACAAGTTATACAAATTCAACCGGTAACTGCGGAAGAGATTTTCAATATTACTTGTAAACTCAAACTCTTTGCAGCTATTTTCCGGCAGCATCCCCAAAGCTTCCAATAGCGGCATGGTACTGGCATGGTAGTGAAACGAAACAGTATCCCGGGGGCTGGTTCCGGCATTTTGTATAATATCCCCGGGGCGTTTGATCAAAAGGTGCGGAAACTTGACATTCAATGGCTTGCCATTGATTTCGTCGCAGCAAATATCCGCCGTGGAACCCAGCCGGAAAGAAAACTCGATTTGATCCGGCGGTATGACAGACCGGCTCTGGGCAACCACCCAATCATTGCAGTAATAGAGCAGCTGCACCTGAAATGGAAAATCGTTGCTCCGGGGCATAAGGGATATCTCTTTATTGAACCAACTCATAAAAAATCCTTCCTGATTTGTTTTTAATATAATGTGTTTCGATGATATTTCCAGTTTATGGGACGATTTGATATAGTATTTTGAGAAAATATAACATTGTCAATTTGGCGATTTTATGTATATTATCAAAAACATGCGAAATTTTTACAATGGAGGATAGCGTGAGCGAAAAAATAAAATATGATATAGTTGTTTGCGGTGCCGGTGTAGCCGGTATTGCTTCGGCCATTGCCGCCGCCCGGCTGGGCAAACGGGTCGCTTTGATCGAAAAACAATGTTTGATCGGCGGGCTTGCCACTTCCGGCTTGATCTATGTATATTTGCCGTTGTGCGACGGTCGCGGCAAACAGCTTATTGGCGGCATCGCCGACGAAATGATCCGCCGCTGTACTGAATACGGCCCCTTTGATATACCCGAAAAATTCGGCGGCCCGGCGGGCGGCAATCCGGGGATCAACGGCGACCGTTTCCGCTGCTGCTTTTCTCCGGCGGGGTTCACGCTTACCCTGGATAAAATGCTGGTCGAAGCCGGAGTCGACCTCTGGCTGGACAGTGTGGTAACCAATGTTACTATGGAGCAAAGGATCATAAAATCGGTAAATGTGTTCAATTCTTCGGGCAATCTGGAAGTTTTTGCTGATCAGTTTATCGACGCTTCCGGCGGCGGGTATTTAGCGGCAATGGCGGGCTGCAAAACTATTGTGACCGCCAACCGGCTGACGCCGTGGGTTATGGAAATGGCGGAAGATTCTTCGTTTTATCACTTTACCGAATCGCTGCACATTCAGAGCGCGTGGAATTGCGGCGCAAGTCCCGATGGTTTGGACGATGCCCGTTTCGGCACGGTCTACGAAGATTGCACTAATGGCAAAGCCGTGACCGATTTTGTGCGGGAAGGCTGGAGTCTGGTGCGTCAGAGTTATGTGGGGCGGGATCCCAAAAAGAATTACCCGGTGCATCTGCCGGCAATGCCCCAGCTGCGGAAAATCGCCTATATCGAAACTGAATTTGTTTTGCACGATGACGACCACAGCAAAGAATTTCCCGATTCAATAGGCGAAATCGTCTATTGGCGTTACGATGGCAACATCTGGCAGACTCCTTACCGGAGTTTGCTGCCCAAAGCGGTGGATAATCTGCTGGCGGCGGGCCGCTGTATGGGGGCAGAAAATGTGGCAATGGAAGTGTTCCGGGTGATCCCGGCAGCCGCCATGACCGGCGAAGCCGCCGGGACAGCCGCAGCCTTGAGTATCAACGAAAATTGCCAGCCCCGGGAACTTGATTATAACTTATTGAATAAAAATCTGCATACCAGAGCATAGAAAGGAGTGTAAAGAATGATTAGTTTAAGAGTAGCGGTATTGGTTTTATGCAGCATGTTGAGCATATTATCAGCTGCTGAAAAAACCGTTCCGGTATATGTTGTAAATTCTGCTGTAAAATTAGATGGCAAACTTTTGGAAGAGTGTTGGCAGAAACAAACTCCGGAAGCAAATTTCAGTGACGATACCGGGAAAAAATTGCCCTTGGCAACTCAAGTTATGACTGCCCGCAGTAATTCGGCTGTTTACTTTGCTGCCAAGTGTGCGATCCCGGAAAACGAAAATTTCCGGGCGTGGGCAGTTCCCGCCAATCAGGGCCGCGGCATGGGTAAAGATGACTGTGTGATCTTCACTCTTTTCCCCGGCAGCGAGCGTGACGCCTATTATGCTTTTTATGTAAACGGCAATGGCGCGGTCTGGACTGAATACCGTTCCCAGGGCGGCTGGGTCAGTACCGAAGTATTTTTGAGCGATGTGCGTGCCAGAGCTTACCGTGACCCGAAGAAAAAAGTTTGGAGCTGCGAGCTTATAGTACCCTTTGCCAATCTTGCCTACACCCATATTCCCGGCAATGTCTGGGGGTGGAACGCTGCCCGGCTTCCCAGATTTGTACCGGGGCGTTTTTCTTTGCTGGCGGGCAAACTCTTTTTGCCGGATGCCCGGAAAGATATATCGGGCTTTGATTTGGATTTTGCCCGGCTCATGCTGGAAATCGGCAAACCGGAAGTGGTCAGCCAAATCAATAAAAAGCACAAGATAAGAGTAAATGTTGCCAACCGTTCAGGTAAAAAATCCGCTTTCCGTTTGCAGACGGCTTTTCTGCCATCGCAAAAAATTTCCATGGCAACGAATATAGTGCTTGCTCCCGGCGAAAGCAAAGTTGTTGAGCTGACCCCAAAAGTTGCGATCCCCGACGGAAACTATCAATTCCGGGTCGTAGCCAGAGAAAACAAGAGCCGGGATATATTGCGAACCAACACTTTCCCGCTTACCATAGCGTATACGCCGTGGAAATGCACACTTAAAAATCCAGCTTACCGGAATTCGATTTTCGCCTCCGATCCGGAACCGCGTATTGAAGTTGAAGTTCAATCGTTGATAAAAGGTAAAACTGTTGCTCAACTCCAGGACAGCCACGGAAAAGTTCTGGCAGTAAAGAGCGTTGTCAATAATGGTTTGATAGTATTTGATGCCGCCAAGCTGGCGGTTGGCGAATACAATATTGTAATAACCGGGCCGGTAATCGACGGAAAAAAATCTGAAACTGCCTTGAAAGTCAAAAAGCTTGCATATCAGAAAGGGGAAGTCTGGCGGGACAGCGAAGGATTTTTGCGGAAAGACGGCAAACGGATTTTTGTTATTTCCGAGTGGAACGATGTGCCGCTGCAAGATACCAATGCTACTCAAATGTGGGGAAGTTGCAAGGTAATGCCGTTAAATCGTATGAGTATAGCGTTCAGACTGGCTTCGAGCCGATTCCGCAAAACATATCTTCAGAAACACGAGCGGCTGTCACCGGAAGCCGAAAAGCAGGCAAAGTTGATCATTGAAGAGCAGCGGCAGCTGGATCATTTGCTGCTCTGGCAGCTTTCGGATGAGCCGGAAAGCAACAGCAATGGAGTTAAACTGCAAGTGTTTGAGGATATGTATAAACTCTTATCAAAGCTTGATCCATATCATCCGGTGGCTATCGGTTCATTTACCGTGCGGGGCATGAAAGATTATATAAAGTGTTACGATATAAACTTTCTGCACCCTTATCCGGATCCGATTTTGAATACCCCCAGAAGCTGTTTTAATAAAGTTGTTGAGTTTATGGATGCCTGGGAAGTTTTGCAAAAATCCCGTGGCAGCCAAGCTCCGGTAATGCTCTATTTGCTGCAAGGATTCAACTATGGTGATCTCATCAGCAATCAGCGGGTACCCAGTTATGATGAACTGCGCACTCAAACGATCATGTCGCTTATTGCCGGCGGGCAGGGGATCATGTTTTATAACCGCCGTGCCAAATTCTACCCGGATTTGGCGTTGGGAACTCCGGCTATTGCCAGAGAGTTGCGTATTCTTGAACCGGTAATGACCGAAAGCAACATTCAAGACCCAGCAATGAAGTGCCCGGTGCGGCCTTTCCGCTGGATGGTCAAAAAACATAAGGGCGAATTATGGATCTTTGCCGGAAGTTTTGACGAAAAAACACTCAATGCTCAAATGCTCATTCCGGAACTGGGCAGCCGGAAACTCCATGTTTTCGGCGAAAACCGCAGTATTGAAGTAAAGAATGGAAATTTTACCGATACATTCAAAAACTTTGATACCCATATCTATACGACCGATGCAACCCGAGCCAATGCTATAAGTTTTGCCGCTGTTGAAGCTGAAATCGAAAAATGCTACCGGAAACGGCAGAAAAAAGGCAATCTGGCATTTCAACGCCATGAGAACGAAAAACTGCAAGTTACCAGTTCCAGCAGTAAATTTTACCGGGCAAGACGCACCCGCAATTCAGCTTTGTGGCATGTGACCGATGGGGCTTTTGACTTGGGTGAACGCATGTACTTTGAAGCAGCCGCACCGGGTACCGGCAGCGAATATCTGGAAATCAAATTCCACAAAGCTGTTACTGCCAACGAGATGGTTATTTATCCTTTGAATGATTCGCTGTGCGACTACACTGTGGAAGTATTGGAAAATGGCAAGTGGAAAGTCGCTGCCCGGGCAGTAAATGCTTCAGGTAAGATCCATACCCATAAATTTGCCGAGGTCACAACCGATACATTCCGTATCAAAGCAAGCAAATCACGCAAAGCCATGTCGATCATAGAAGTTGAAATTTATAAAAAATAAAAAGGAGCCGATCTTATGAAAAAGCGTTTTACTCTTATTGAACTTTTGGTGGTTATTGCAATTATTGCAATTCTGGCAGCAATGCTTTTACCGGCTCTTTCCGCCGCCCGCCGCCGTGCCCAGGGAGCGGGGTGTTTAAGCAATCTCAAGCAGCTTACTTTGTCGTATATAAGTTATTCGGATATGTATAATGACTGGATATTGCCATCCAATACCACAGCAACAGGGGCAGAAGATTCCGGAAATAACTGGATGGCGGTTTGTTTTGAGCTTGTCCATAACCGCCCGATACCTACAAGCACTCGCCAGAGCGATGGCAATGCAGATTTCAACATCTTCAGCTGCCCGGCTGAATCCATTCCTTTGGCTGGAAATCATAACAACGGAGAGTTTTTTACTTATTCACACTATACCGTAAATGCTCTGCTGGTGGGTTTGAGTTTTGCGGTAAATGAAGCCGGAAAACCCCCGACCCGCACTATGGCAAGTATTTCCAACCCCGGCGAGGCGGTAGTTTTGCTGGATAACGGTTCACTTGCCGGTTACCGCATAACATCTTACAACAATTTTATAAGCAAATCAGTTGTAGCTTATCGCCATGACAGCGGCGACAGCAGCCGCAGCGGCAATAGTGTAACTTATTCCGGATCGCTGACCCACGGCGGGTTTATTGATGGCCATGCCGAAGCGATCCATCATAATCGGATGACCAAGGAATTTTCCTACGCCGGTTTGGCAAAAAAGCCCACCATCTGATTTATTGATTTTCAGTATTTTCTGCTGATAAAGCAACCAACCACCGGGCAACCGGTGGTTTATTGTTTATATATCTTATGTGGTTATTTTACTTCAAACAGGCTTTGAATGTTTTTGTAGTCGCTGACTATTAAATTGGTGCCGATCTTCCGGTAGATTTCCTGCTGTTTTATTGCACTTTTATCCAACCGGCTCAAGGCTACGGCTCCTATTTCCACGGCGGCGGCGATCTCGCTTCGGCCGTCGCCTACGATCAACAACTCTTCCGGGCGGATATTTTCCGTTTGGCAAAGCTGACGCATTATCTCCACTTTAGGCTGTTTGGTGTGCCAGGTGGAGCCGCAGAACTTTTCGATAAGCTCATTTCTGCCGCACATTGCCAACGATGCCAACCCCACGATGAACATCACCCGCAACAGTATTTGGGTGACCCGCATGTGGTATGATAAGATGCCCATGTTAAATTACTTTGACCGTGCTTACAAATTTATTGAACTTATGCACCGTTACGGTATGCGTAATCTGATGATCCGCGATCATCAGGGCATGTATGGGCAATATTCCCCAAAACGGCGTGGACAGCCCGGCAACTACGAAATCTGCCCGGAGATCGGCCGGGATGATCCGGGCGCCACCATTTGGAATGAGCATAATCAGAATACCAGCAAAAACTATTGCGTAGAAAATCCCGGTGTATCCAACCACCCCAATGTAGTCAATGCAGTTTATTTGGGCGGTCAGGTCAAAGCCAATACCCTTAACGCCACATCGCAGGCTTATCCGATCTACGATCTGGCGGCATACTGCGACGACTTTGAATAAAACTGCTCAAAAAAATACGGAATTTCAGCTATGGCGATCGCAGCCAACTGAAATTCCGTTTTTTTATTTTGGCTCTGTTCCCAATATCGGTTGATAAGCGGAAAAGAGGTTGGAATTGTCAATACATCAAATCAATTTCTTTTTATTGCAATTTCCCTTTATAAATAATTGTTCGACTTTTTGCTGATAGCGATTATACAGCCAAGCGCCAATGCGTTGGCGAGCATTGCACAGCCCCCATAGGCAAGAAACGGGAATGTTACTCCGCCCACAGGCAGCAACCCGAACATCATCAACATATTGGTCAATGCTGGCAATGCAATAACAGCGGTCATGCCTCCGGCAAGCAATCTTGCAGTTGGATTTTTACAATGTTTGGTTATAATTATGCCGCAACAAATAATTGCAGCTGTCAGGAACAATGCACCAATCATAAAACCATACCCGAATTCTCCGCATCCGGCAATCAAAGCGGAATCGGTAATTGCATTGGGTATATGATATTGGGGGGCTTCAGGGACTTGATGCTGCCCGCAGAAAACCGAATATTTCAGCGTAGCAAGCAGACTCCAGGTATGATATTGAGTATCGTAGTTCGGGGTGAACAAGTTGCTGTAAAAATTCTTTTCCGCCACAGGAATCAGTGTTGCCCCGGCAACGATTACAATCGCTGCTGCGATCACAGCTTTTTTCCGGTTACGGCAATCAAGAATAAACATAATCAATGCCAGCAGTATGATAAATCCAACCATAGAATAAAAAGGTTCAATCAATACCGATCCTGCCGCAAGCAAGGTAACTGCTGCCAGAAGAAAACAGTTTTTTCTGGCAACGCCATTGGCAGACTTATCCTTGATATACGCCCAGAACAAACATAGTATTGGCATAGCCAGCATTGCCGGAGCAAATCTGAAACTTCCCACCTGCAACCAGCGGCTCGCCCCATTGATATTATACGCAAAAACCGGGCAAATCAGCAAAAGCAGCAATTCCAATACCAGAAGATACGGAGTCGCTTTCAACATCCGCTCAATTCCGCAAAAATAAACCGCTGCCGCAACAATAATGCCGCAAACAAGATGCAATATTGCATTATTAAGATTCTGCGGTTGTAATGTGTTTACGATCACCAGATTGCCAATACCCAACAGCAAGGCACAGCATGCCATAACTGCTGCGAACATTTGATTTGATTTTTTCATATTCTTATTCTCCTAACGCTTTAATTATCAACCATCTGTCTGTATATAAAGAGAGCGGCCCGGCTGCTTTTTTGGAGGCATCGCTGCACCAGGAACAACGATCAGGCAATCCTGCACCGCGCCAGCTGTACCATATTTCTGAAGCATCACTTTTCAGGACAAACTCTTTATATTCAGGATAAAAGATTTCATCAAATTTTTCCACAAACTCTGCACGGGTGTAAATGCGTTCACCACAGAAATCCATCGGGAATGTGATCATTTTTGCAATAGTCATTTTATCATTTTTGCGTAGTGATTTCTGCAAAAGTTTCCACATTTCTTCTGCGGTTATTTTCCACACAAACGGATCGCATTTTTCAGCATATTTCAGCAATGAATCAAGTTGAATATCTTGAGCTACTCCGGTATCTTCAGTCGGGTCTGATCCGGTAATATAAGAAATTGCAACAAATCCTCTGCCGATTCGCCCTTTGGGGTCTTTGTAGGTTGCCATCAAATAACCGTTTCCGGCTGGTTCGACTTTTTCAATCTCAATATTTTCGCCCAGATAGACCAATTCAGAAATCTGCCCTCCCTGTCTTCCGGCAGTCATAAAATAGTGAGATTTACCTTTTTCGTCGATCTTGAACATAAATGCACTCATAGGGGCATTACCGCTGCCATAATCTTCTTTGGGATCATCAAAAACAGCATACTTGGTAATTACGGTACGGTTCCACGGGATAAGGAAATCCGTATTATAAACTTTGAGCCCGGGAAAATTCTTGTCCGGTATTGCCGAATAAACATCAGGCAAAGATTTTTTACGCAAGTTAGGCTGCGCAGCAACATTTTTCTGTGCGTTTTCCGGGGATGCAGGCTTTGATTCGCATTTGATAAAAGTTGTGCCAGTCCAAATACAACCGACAATTCCTGCGCCAATAGCGAATGAGATCATTTCTTTTTTCATTGATTTACTCCATTATCTTCTTCTTCTGTAGTTTTGTCATAATTATCTCTCCATGCACTGAAATACTTATTTTGCATTAAATTTTATCTTGTATGGCACAAAAATATCTATAGTACCGGCGGCAAAACAGGCAATCTCGTAAGGATCATAGATGAAATGAATACCTTTTTCGTCAATATAGAAATTTTCCGTCATTTGCACCTTTTTATCAACAACATATTTAAGATTGTGTAAAGGGCTGTCAATATAAAGTTTTACAGCTTCAAAATCTTTATGTGACTCTAACGCACTGCGGAAAGTTTTGCGAATTTTATCCAACTCCGGCAGATCTTTAAGTTGCAAACGTTTTCCACGGTATATCGTGCCGACTATTGTTTTGTTCTGTCCATGTATTGTGCCTTCATATTTATTTTCTTGACAATAGAAACTGACCAAACCGTTTCCGACATACTTTACATCATACTTATACTCGCGCCACCAGTTTGCAGTCGCACTTTGGGCGTAGCCGTTTGAATCAGAAATAGCAGAAATCCAATCCTGCAAATATGCTTCATCGTCATGAATAGCAGTTTCAGGCGGGCAAATACTGGACTGTTGATTTTTAACATCGTTTTTTTGAGGCTCTGGTGCGACCGCAACGGAGGCGGCTTCCGGTTTGCTTTCGCAGAAAGTTTTGCAACACCAGATACTGCCAACGATTCCGGCTCCGACAGCAAATGAGATGATTTCTTTTTTCATTATTTCACCATTGAGTTAAACTTGTTTTCAAGATTTTTCCATTGCTGACGCAAAAAGCTGATTCCTTGCATACTTCCGTTGGATTTGGTAAAATCGTGTGCAGTCAGCAACAGAATGTATCTCGGTTTATCCGCAGGAAGATATCCGACAATAGCATAGGTATATTTATAATGTCAAAAACAATAATACAATATTCTTTTTCATTTTCCAGATTCTCCTTCTGTGATGTTATTTTCAGTTTCTTTTTCTATCCATTTGAATTGTTCTGCCTCCTTGAAGAAATTTTCGGCGGCGAAGGCAAGGTTGTGATAAACTTGAAATTCGAGAAACATATCACTCACCCGTTCCGGCAAAGGCAGAGTGTAATCCAAATGCAAGCCGCTATTGTCTTTATCATAAACAGCTGTACCGTAACAACATTTTTTGTTCCATTCATTGCAGAAACGCAAAAGCTCAAATTCATCATCATTGCATATCTCATGTAATACCCGTTCTCCCCGGAAGAGTATGCGGTCATTTTCATCATCTACTATCCAGCTTATCTGAACGGTATAGAATTTCTCTTCCGAATCTTCATTCATCGGAAAGATTGCGGCAATAAAACTTTCTCCATCCCGATACAGAAATGGCTCCTCATACCCCAGCGAGCGCAACTCTTTTTCGAGCCGCTTCAAGATGTATTTTCGTCTGTCCATAATAAACTCCCGTTAAATTTTGCTTCTGGAATTAAAAGGGATGATTTTTTGTAAAAAGTGACAGAAAAATTTATCTTTTGAAGAATATTCCTGATATTTTTCTGCAAACTCCGGTCGGACTTCCAGCAACATCTGCCAATCCTGCGGTTTAAGTTTTTTCCAGTTGCAAAATCTGGCAAACTCCGGACTGTGAGAAAGCAGAAAACGCCATTGACTGCCGTTGAGTTTTCTCCACTTGCATTTTTTGAAAAAGTGTGGATGCGACTGCAACACCCAACACCAGTCTTCACCGGTCAATTTCTGC
>JAZMZK010000006.1:0-25332 GCA_045585955.1 Victivallaceae bacterium | reverse complement strand
CCTTCGCCAAGGCTACGGCGGACAGGGGAAAAAAGGGGTGGAGTTCCGTCTTCGCCGGAGGCTACGCCGTGACAAGTTGAGGAGGGGAAAAAGGACCGATCCAGCAAAAGGTCTTTTTCCCCTCCTCAAGTACCGACCCTTGTTGGGAACATAGCGAAAATATTTTGATCCGGAATTATTTGTATTGGGCAGCGATGCTGCTTAAATTATTTTTATTAACTTTTACAATGGCACTTTCCCGTAAATAGCTTTCCGGAGAATCGGAGGCGTGGGCGGCATTGACCATAATGTTTGTACCGAAATCATAGCGGACAGTCCCACCTGTGGCTTCCGCCGGATTAGTGGGGCCCAGAACCTTACGGATTTTTGCTACAGCATCAACGCCATCAAAAATCAAAACCATGCACTTGGCTCCAGCCGGTTTACTGCGGTCTTCGGCAGCAACTTCACCGGGGCGTTTGCCTGCCATAAATTCTACGATCTGCTCAAACTGGTCATCGGCAAAACCGTTTCCGGCAAGTTCAATAAAGTTTTGAGCGGCTTCGGAATTAAATTTAAAATCAAATTCTTTTTCAGCTGCCGCAAGGGCCTTGACTCCAATTTTCGGACCCAGTTTTTTACGCAACGCCTGCCGGACGGGCCCGTAAAACTCCAGAGCTTCGTCAATGGTCATACCGTGGACTTTGCAGCCGACCCATTTCAAGTCAAGCTGCATAAGTATATCAATGATCGCTCCGGGCCGGGTGCTGGGCTGGCGGAAATTTTCCGGCTTGATGATCAAAAGAGTGCGTTCTTCACCGGCTGCCGGAGCAGGGGTAAGCAGATTATCTTTGGCTGCAACTCTGGCAAGTGTTCTCATTGCAGACAAAAGATCTTCCGCATTTTCCGGAGCCCAAGCCAGCTCGCCGCCAAAACTGTAATTTACATTTTGGATAACGGCAGCGGCTTTATTTAACGCATTTTCGCCGGAAAGTATACAGGTCATTGCCGGCGCATCATCCGCAGCAAGACCCGATAATTCAACTTCTTGGGCTGAAAAATTTATAAGCTGGGCAGCTTCAAGTTCAAGAACTCCCCGTACCATAAGCCGGGACAGGATAACGCCGCAAAGCTGGCGTTTTACCGCTTGTGGGGACAAAATAACAGCGGTCAAATTACTCATTTTTTACCTCCAATCAAATCAATATGTAAGTAATATAATCAAAAAAGAACTCAAATCAAGGATTTTTTTGTGATAGTGGATAGTTTTTTTCAAAAAAACTTTTGCAGTTTAGAATTTGTTGTGATATGTTAATAGCATATTAAATTTTGAGTGAATAATAGAAGCAGTGCCCGGTGGAGATCATGTTTTTCGGCACTGCTCAAAAAAAGCGGTTGGATTTGTATGAGCAATATCAATATTACGCTTGGCGTATTGAGTCTGATATTTCTATTTACTATATTGGTTTTAACAATAGCGGTGCGCCGGTTGCGGGGGCGTTTGGCGCAGGCGATCAGACAGCAAACTGAAATAGACCATTTTCTGGATCTTTTTTCCCGCAGTTTGCGCAGCAATGATGAACTTTCAGACTCAATGCACCAGGCGGCTGCCCATATAGCCGAACTTATTATGGCGGAATCGGTGTGTATTTACCGGCTGATGAGGGGACGGCTTTCGGTATCCGGAGTCAGTGGCAAATATCCGTTGTCACAGCTTACGATCAATATGAATGATGATGTTCCGGAGGAAGCTTACAAGCAAATACTGCGCGAAGAAGATATTGCCGTAGGGGAGGGGTTTATCGGCAGGACAGCCTCCCGTAAAAGTTCCATTCTTTTACCCAATGCACGGCATGATGAGCATTTGAGCGAGTTCCCGATGGAACGGCTGCCGGAACAGGCTATGGCAGTTCCGGTATTCCGCGGCGAGGAGCTTACCGGAGTCATTTGTGCCGTTGCCAACACCAATTGGGGCAGGTTCAATACTGAAAAACTTGCACAACTGCAATTTGCTGCTTCGCAAGTGCGTTTAATTTTGGATTTGGAAGATTCCTATAAAGTGCGCAGCGCCCAGGAGCGGCTTAATCAGGAATTGAGCTTTGCCCGGAAATTGCAGGCAACATTGCTGCCGGAGGCTGTTTCCGAATGGGGGTGTTTTTCGGTTTTTGCCAAGACCAGTTCGGCAAAAGAAGTCAATGGGGACTTTTATGATGTCGTGCGGATCGATGAAGATCGCCTGCTGATAGTTATGGGCGATGCCTGCGGTAAGGGTATACCGGCATGTCTGCTTGCTTCTATGACGAGAAGTTTTATCCGGGCAGCGGCAGAACACTTTACTTCGCTGGAAAATCTTTTGCGCGAAGTAAACCGTAATCTTTGCCGCGATACCGATGCTGAACGCTTTGTAACGCTTGGTTGTTGCCTTTTGGACAAAAAACATTCTCTTATAGAATATGCCAGAGCCGGACATACCGAGCTTATATATTTTATCCGTAATCACATAAGAAGACTTTTCCCGGATGGTACCGGCTTGGGGCTCCTGCCGGACGAGTTTGCCACATTTGCAACGATTTGTGTCCAAATGCCTCCGGGGATGTCACTTTTGCTTTATTCTGACGGTATGACTGAAGCGTTGGATTTCAGTGGTGAAGAATTTGGTGTTGATCGTTTGGCGGATGAGTTTGAAATGCGCTGTAATGTCAAGATGAGCGGCGAGGAAGTTCTTGATGGACTTATGGATGTAGTCAGCGATTTTGAGCCGGAACAGCATGATGACCGCACCGCAATTCTGATCCGCTGTGATGCAAAAAATTGACCTCGTGCAAAAAACAGCTTTTTTTTACGGGTTTTACTTGTATTAAAACTGTTTGGATGTATATTTATCAAGATTCGATTTGAACCGCTGAAACGGTTCAGCATTATAGTTTATAAATTTTCTTAACTTAAAGAGGGTGAAGAAATGGAAATCAAGGTTCTTAAGAACAAGACCGAGATGAGCAAGGCTGCCGCCGCTTATGGTGCAGAAGTTTTGCGCAAAGTATTGGCTGAAAAAGGTGCTGTCAACATGATCGCAGCCACCGCTCCGAGCCAGTTTGAAATGATGAGCTTCCTGGTGCAGGAACCCGGTATCGACTGGAGTAAAGTAACATTGTTCCACTTGGATGAATACATTGGTTTGCCCCAGGGGCACAAAGCCGGTTTCCGTTTGAATTTGCGTGAAAACTTCATCGACAAACTGCCCTGCAAGTTGGCAGAAGTTTACTTTGTTGAAGGCGATACCGACGATCCGGCGGCATTCTGCGCCAAGATGAAGAAAGTTCTTGCCGATCACCCGGTTGACATTGCTTTTATCGGTGTTGGTGAAAACGGTCACATTGCTTTCAATGACCCGCCGGCTGACTTTGATACCGATGAAGCCTTCCTGGTTGTGAAACTGGACGATGCCTGCCGCAATCAGCAGTTGGGCGAAGGCTGGTTCCCCACCTTTGATGCAGTTCCCACTCACGCTTTCAGTATGAGCGTTCCGCAGATCTGCAAGAGCAAAGTCATCGTCAATGTTGTGCCCGATGAACGCAAGGCGCAGGCGATCAAAGGTATGGTCGAAGGACCGGTCACCAATACCTGTCCTGCTTCTATCCTGCAAAACCATCCGCACTGCGTGACTTTCCTTGATGAAGCCAGTGCTTCTCTGTTGGGCAAGTAATGATTTGCAGTTGAACAGCGTGGTTCAATAATCAAGCAGTTCAAAATTGGTTGTTGCAAAAACTGAAAGGTTTGCAACAACCTTTTTTTTATGCAAAATAAATCTTTATGGTGTTCAGATAAGGAATCTGCAACTACTGTATTTATGTTTGACAGCCTGCCTGGGATTTGTATGCAGTCATCCGTTTGATATTCGCCGGACTGGCGGCAGCACAAAACCGCCACGGTTTTGCGGCTTTTGCCGCTACACATATTGTTGCATCATCTGGAGAAAATTCTCTCCGTTCCTCCCAATACCTTCCACAAAAAGCTGCCATCTATCCTGCGCCACTGCAAGGGCGGCAGACTCTGATATGCCGTTGCGGGGCGAATGCCTGCTTGTCGCGCAATGCTGAACGGACAATAACGGTAATTAACGAAAAGTGGGCAAAAAATGACACTTCACAGGCCAGCGGCAATACATCACCGTTTATTTCCGTTCTGGTGCCATCTATCCTGCTGCATGCATATACGGCTGATTTTCTCAAAAATACTATCCTGTTAATTTGGTGTATTTAAGCTCATAAACGCATGTTTTTACTATATTTCAACAGAAAATCAAATTTATCTTTTTATTTTAATAAAAAGATATTTATCAGATTAATTTTATTATTATATATATACATAGAAAAAGTAAGTTTATTTGCAATATTATTATAAATAGCAATTTGCAAGAAAATATCACAAAAAACATTTCAATTTGACATAGGTCAATTATTTTATAAAAAAATGATGTATTTCACTTGACAATTGCTTCAAAATCATGTATAATTAAATCCGGATGATCCGGTTGTTTTCCGGAAACTGTATCAAGGAGAGGATTTATGCATATAACAGATATACCTTTAGTTACTTCGGCAATGCCCAAAATGCCCAAGTACCGGCAGATCGCTACCGTGATCGAGGAATATCTGGTGCGGACTCATCCGGCACCGGGGGAAAAGTTCTTTACCGACCGGGCTCTTGCCAAATATTTTTCCACCACCGTTGTTACAGTGGCACACAGTTTGAACTATCTTTGCCAGAAAGGGCTGCTGGTTCGCCGGGTGGGAGCGGGCACCTACATTGCAGGCAATGCAGTCAAACGCATCAAGAGCCGTATCGGAATAATCTGTCACGAAATGATTTTAGAAGAAGGCTATTATGTATCACCGGTTTTGAGCCGCTTCGGAGCGTTTTTCAATGAACGCAATTACGATGTTATCAGCTTCAAGGCTTCGCCGGAAGAGTACCGGCATTTGATAGATGAGTACGAGCTTGCGGGGATCATGATTTTCTGTCCCCGGCCGGAGTTTGCCGAAATCCTTACCAAGCTCCGCAGCGAAGGTGTGCCGGTAATTTCCGTAGGTTACGCCATGCCGGAACTCCGGGGAGTGGCTTTTGGTACCGATCACGCTGAAATGATCCGCAATGCTGTGGAGCATCTTTACAAGCTGGGGCATCGTAAAATAGCCTTACTGCACAGTATGCAGCACTCTTGCAGCGATATTTTCACCCGGGCTTATCTGCAAGCCATGTGGCAGTATCAGCTGCCGGTAAATCCGGATTGGAACATGAGGGCATCCGGCTGGGCAACCGGTGAAACATTAAGTACCTTGATCAAACAGAACAATATGCCCACAGCCATCATTGCGGGGCAGACCAGTGCAGTAGCTTATGTATACAACCTTTGCCAGCAGAACGGTATAAGGATCCCCGATGACCTTTCGCTGCTGGCGTTGGGCGATTCGGAGGTTTTCACTCAACTGCACCCTCCGGTCAGCGTGATCGCCCAGAATCTGCCGGAGATCGCCGACCGGGCGGCAAACGCTCTTTTGAATATGATCCAGCTGAAAAGCAATCCGGATGATCATGAAAGTGCAGTTATGCCCATTCCGCTGGAACGCAAATCATGTAAAAGTATTCAACAATAAAAATTTATAAATATCGGGAGAAGGAATTATGAAAAAAATCAAATCATTTACCTTGATCGAATTGCTGGTTGTGATAGCTATAATAGCAATTCTGGCAGCCATGCTGCTGCCCGCCCTTTCGTCGGCAAGAGAGAGTGCCAAAGCCACAGCTTGCACCAACAACGCTGCCAGTCTGGGCAAATATACCCGGATGTATGCCGATGACAA
This sequence comes from Victivallaceae bacterium, assembly GCA_045585955.1. Classification (GTDB taxonomy): domain Bacteria; phylum Verrucomicrobiota; class Lentisphaeria; order Victivallales; family Victivallaceae; genus SIG78. The sequence goes on along the minus strand of JAZMZK010000006.1, from coordinate 19,492 downwards.
CAACGACTGGGTGCCAATGGCAAAAAGCAGTTCCGGTTCCGGCTTTACTATATATTATCGTGATTATCTCGGGTACGCATGGTTCATTCAAATTGCTAACTATGCCGGGTGGGAAAACAAAGCCGGGGTGTTGAAAAATGTTCCGGCAGATTCTGCATTAAGCTGTCCCAGCCGTGAAGCAGCAGCAACCGGTCAGTCGGCCGGAGCCAAAATCAACTTTGCTACGACACAGGCATATTTTGGCAGTTCATGTTCTGAATTCCAGGTAAATGATGCAACCTGCTACCGGATGAATTACAATCGCATGCTCGACCCCTCGGCACTGCTTTTTGTGCTTGATGCCGCACCTCCCGGGAATCCTTACTGCTTAAACCCCAGCTTGTATGATCATCAATACAGTGCCGGCAACTTTGAACCGCCGCTGCATCATGGAGGAAAAGCCTGGAACGCTTCGTTTTTTGATGGACACTCCGAAGGGGTATGGCAAAAAACCACTGCTAAAACATCTATGAGCAAACGGGTTTTTCCCTTCTATAATGCCAGTTTGTAACTTTTACACACCGAAAGTTCAACCAGCCTGATGGGTGATGGATATTTATTATTGTCTTGAGCCGGAGTTGTAAATTGAAACAATTTTCCGGCAGAGGGACAACATCGTATTTTTTGCATTCAACATTGTAAAAACATATAAAAACAGGAGTAATTTATTATGAAAGTCAAGTCCGTTTTGATTTGTGCCGCCGCAGCAAGTTCACTTTTTTTGGGTGCCAAAGAGCTTTATCCCGCCGGAGATTTTGAAGGCAGTACCTTGGCAGCACCTTTGAGTGTTCGCAAATTTGTCGCCACCCCCAAACGGATCGCTGCCCCCGCCGGAACGGTTACCGAAAAAATCCAGAGCGAAAAAGCTCTCAACGGCAAGCAGTCGCTTTTGCTGGAAGCCAAAGAAAATGGCATCCACGAGTTAAATTTGCACCATGTAAAAATCGTTCCCGGAAAAAAATATAAGTTTTCCGTAAGTTATCTGGTGGAAGAAGCCGCCCCGAAAACCCTGATCAGTGCCCGGCTGCTGCAATTGCGACCCCAGGGCAAAGGAAAATATATTTTCACCAATGGCAAGTTTGTTAAAGGCAAAGTTATGCAGCTGGTAAGTGAATTTACCGCCGTGGATAATGCCCAATCTGTTTCCGTAACGCTCTGGGTGAACAACGGGCCTTACAAAGTCTATATTGATGACTTTAAGCTTACTGAAATCGAAGGATCCGCACCGACTGCCGCCGCTCCGGCAAATAAATAAGGATTTTTTTGAATATGAAATTTTATATATCAACATTTCTGCTGGCAGTGCTTTCCTGTCTTGCAAGCGGCAGCGAACTCTTCCCCGCCGGAGATTTTGAGGGCGAAAACTATCGCCCCATGAGCATAAGCAATCTGGTCAGCAAAAACAAAAAACGCGTTGCCGCACCCCAAGGCACCGTTACCGCCGTTGTGCAGAGTCAAAAAGCTGCCGGAGGCGAAAAAGCTCTACTTTTGACTGCCGGAGAAGGCGGTATGCACGATTTCAACATCCGCAATCTGCCGGTCAAGGCCGGAAAAAAATATACTTTCAGCATGCGGTATTTTGTGGAAGAAGGCATCGAAAACTTCTATTTGGGCTGCCGCTTGAACATGGTGCGTAAAGGCAAAAAACCGGTCAACATGTTCCCCAAAGGCAAAGCTGAAGCCGGAAAGTGGCTGACGGTGAAAATAACTTTTTACCCCCCTGCCGATACCGAAAAAATGCACCTTACGATCTGGGTGGGCAAAGGGCCATACAAGGTTTATGTTGATGATATAAAAATCACTGAAATAGCTGAAACTAAAGCTGTTGAAAGCGATGTCAACACCGCTTTGATCTTGCAGAATAAAGATGTAACAGTTTGGAAACAAGCCAACTATCGCCGCATTGATGCAAAAAAAGTTCCAGCCGGGTTGCAAAAATCCCCCAGTGTAACTTTAGAGTGTGCCGCCAACGAACAGGAACCCTTCCAGCTGGCAGTGTTCCCAAAAAAAGAGCTGAAAGATTTGAGTTTGCAAATCAGCGATCTTAAAGGCGAAAAAGGCTCTATCAGTAAAAATCTGCAAAGCTACGGCATTGTCCGCTATGCCAAATTGAACAACCCCAACAATCCCACCCTTAAGGGCGAGATCGCTGACCCGCTTACCGACGAAAAGGTCACTGATGCCCCTGCCAACAAAAACACCATCTTTTTTGTGCGGCTCTTTGCCCCCAAAGGTACTGCCGCAGGTGTTTACAAAGGCGATCTTGAGCTGAAAAGCGGCGATAAAGTGCTTTGCAAACTGCCTTTGACTTTAAAAGTCCGCAATTTTGAACTGCCCGATACCCCGGCGATCCGTACGCTTTTTTACGCCAACCCCGGCATGACCAGAAACGGTTATAAAGATCGCCGGAGTATAAACGCCGTTTCCGATGATATGAGCATGATCCTGAAAAATCACCGTATCACCGGCAGCCAGTGCATCTTAACGCCGGTACCTGAATATGAGATCAAAGGCGACACACTGACCATTACCGACTGGAGCAAGTTCGATGCCGGAGTCAAACGCATGTACGAAAAACATGGCGTAAGAGATTTTACGCTGCCGATATTGCGTGTTTTCGGTTTCAGCCAAGGCTGGCGAAGCAAAAAAATCACGATTTTCGGAGCTGATTTGTTTTCCGAAAGAGCCCGCAAACTCGCCGCTGACTTTGCCCGGCAGATCCACGACCACTGGATGAAGACCATGCCGGAAGATGCACTCTATTACAGCTACATTTATGACGAAGCTCCGGAAAAAGTCTACGAAGAACTCAATAAATTTATGGAATATGTAAAGGTCAGAGTTCCGGAGTTCCGTTTCAGCATAACTCACGATGTGGACCCCAAGCTCAAAGGTATAGAGGTTTTTATTGTGCCTTTCGGTTATGCTTATGTCAAACCCGAACTGGAAAAGAACCGCGAGATCTGGTATTACAACTGGACGCAGCCGCTGGCACACTCCAACTACATCAAGAACCGTATTTTTGCGTGGCAAATCTATGCCAACGGTGGTCGGGGCGGACTTAAGTGGCAGATGACTCATACCTCCGGCGGAAGCGATCCGTGGACTGCGTTGGATAGAACCTATCACGATGGCGAAGCCACCACCATTTATCCTGCCCAAAAAACCGGCGGCAAACTGGTTCCCAGCTTGCGTCTGGCACAGATCCGGGAAGCCGTAGACGATGGCGATTACCTGAAACTTCTGGAAAAGGAAGTGGAAAAATCTTTCCCCGGCGAAGGCAGAAAGTATGTATATAACTTTATCCGCGAGCTGCTGCCCAGCCTGCCATTCGGCTACACCAACGATGCCGAACTGCTCTACAATATGCGGAGCCGTCTGGCGGATGCCATCGAAAACTTTAATGCCGAACCGGTGGTGCTTGCCGTCAGCGAACCCATGAACAACAGCCAGGTGGAGCTGCCGGAAATCAAATTCACTATACGGGGTGAAAACGGTGCAAAAGTCAAGCTCAACGGTAAAAATGTGGGCGTGATCACAGGTGATCTCTGCAAATTTACCTATACGCTGCCCAAGCTGGGTAAAAACCCGGTGAAAATCGAAGTAACTTCCAACGGCAAAAGCAAAGTTTACAACTATGTATACACCCTTTTGCAGGATGCCAACTTGAAGAAACTTGCCGCACTGGTCAAAACCATGCAGCAGCTCAAGCTGGATCATTCCGAAGCCGATGAACTCTTTAAGAGCGTGGAAAAGAGCCCCTACAATGCCGAAATGCGTGCCGCTTGCAGCCGCCTGACTGCCGAATACGGTCAGAAGATCATGGCAAACAAACTTGCCAAACTTATCAAGGGCAGAAATGCCGTAGTCAATGCTCTCCACGATCAGGCAAAAGCCATGTTCAAACTTGGTTTGTATAACCGCACCGATTACTATCTGACTCTGGCAAAAGAGTTCGGCAAAGCCCAACTGCCCAAGTCGTCGGCCATGAAGATAGCTCCTGTGATGCTTCACGGCAACTTCGGATTTAAAATTTCCAACGGCATCATTGAATTTGTGCTGCTGGAAATGGGCGGCAGAGTGGTATCGTTCAAGGTGGATGGTGTGGAAACTTTCAATCCCGGCAATCTCGATCGCTCGCTGCCCGTTGCAGTCCGTGCCGGTCGGCAGTACGACAAATTCACCTACCGCAATATACCATTCCTGGGCGGTTACGAAGATGCCGGAACCTTTGTTCTGCCGGAGAGTGCAGTGGATTGGGATATTGCTGTAAAAGAGATTTCCAATAAACGCATTGCCCTTGAGTGTTCTATCCTTATGCAGAACAAGAAGTTCAAGATTTCCCGGGTAATGGTTTGCGAAGCCGGTTCGCCGGAATTGAAGATCAATTATACCATAAGCAATGTATTCCCCCCGGAATTCAAGTCTGACGACCCCACCCATTACCACTTGAACTGGCGCGGCAGGTTGATTCCCCAAATCGGCAAAGCTCCTCAAGGCGACAAGTTGAACATCCCCACCGATGTAAAACTTGAAGCAACTTTGTTTGACAATGCCAAACCCATCTTTTATGAAAAACGCTCCATATTGCTGAAAGATCAACAAATGAGTATAACCGACCAAGCCGAAAAGACTGGTCTGGCGTGGCAGATCGATCCCCAGATCAACTACGCCTATATCTGGTTCGACAGTCGGCAGAAAAATGGTTCCAACGGCGTTTACACATTGGAGATCTTCCGCAGTTTCTTCGGCAATGCCCCCGGAGCCAAAGCCAATACCCCCTTCTACATCGAACCGGGCAAGTCGGTCAAATTCAATGTAACGCTTAAAGGTGTCAAGTTGTAAATACCGCATTCAGTGTCGGAAGTCACCGGAAAAAACTTTGAACCGCACAAACTTTTTTGCTTCAACTGAAAGTAAATAGACGGTGGTGCGGTTCAAAACTTATCTCCGTGCTGACTTTCCGGACTGATCCATACTGTTGATTGAAAAATATAATATACCAAAGGAAAAACAAATTATGCAATGGTACGATTGGCTGATCGTTTTGCTCCCGACGATATTTGTTTATTATATAGGGTTGCGTTCCCGCCGTTACCTCAAGGATGTATCGACTTTTCTGTCGGCAGGGCGGGTTTGCGGCAGATATGTAATCGGCGTGGCCGATGTGGCAAGCAGTTTATCTGTAACTGGTTTGATGGCGTATGTGGAAGTACACTACCGCACGGGTTTTGCCACGGCGTTCTGGTACTCGATTTTAATGCCGATAACGGTGATCATGAGCTTGTTCGGCTATGTATTTTACCGTTTCCGGGAAACCCGGGCACAGAGCATCGGGCAGTTTCTGGAAATGCGTTACAGCCGCTCGTTCCGGATCTTTGCTGCCGCATTGCGCAGTATATCCGAAATGCTTGCCAATATGATCATGCCCGCATTGGCGGCACGGTTTTTCATCTACTTTCTGGGCTTGCCCAAAAACTTCACCTTTTGCGGAATCGAGTTTTCCACATTCCAGGTATTGATTTTTGTGGTGCTGCTCATGGCGATAAGCATTATCTGTATGGGGGGAGCTATGAGCATTATCATAACCGATACCATTCAGGGGTTTATCTGCTACCCGACCATTGTGATTTTTGTTATATTTGTGCTTATGCGTTTTGATTGGAACGATCAGATTCTGCCGATCTTGAGCAACCGTGCAGATGGCGAAAGTTTCCTTGACCCGCTGGATATTGAAAATCTGCGGGACTTCAATGTGTTTGCATTTCTGGTATTGCCCATAATCTCGCTCTTTCTGCAGCGGGCAAGCTGGATCGGTGCAGGCTCTTCCACCACCGCGGCACGCTCGCCCCATGAGCAGAAAATGGCAAGTTTGATCGGTACCTGGCGGGCGGCACTGGGCGGGATATTTTATGTGTTGATAGCAGTGGCTATCCTCACTTTCCTCAACCACAGCCACTTTGCCTCCGAGGCTCACAGTATGCGTTTGCAGTTGAGCGATCAGGTCGCCACCGAAGTTTTGCCCGATCCGGCTACCCGCAGTGCGGTGATGAATAAACTCAACGGCATGAACACCCAATACATGGCAAAGGATGCGGTGTTTTCGGATAAAGAAAATCTGGACAGCCGTTATTTGAACACCGCCCACAACGAGCTGAAAAACTCTGCCGGAGCCGATGCGGGCAACGCATTGTTTGCCAAGTTCCGCACACTCTATTATCAGCTGCTGCTGCCCATCGGGCTGCGGAACATGCTGCCGCCGGGTATGATGGGGTTGTTCTGTCTGCTGATGATCCTGTTGATGGTTTCCACCGACGACACGCGTATATTCAGTGCGGCGATCACCGTCAGTCAGGATGTTATTCTGCCTTTGCGGAAAAAACAGCTCACGCCCCGGGAACACATGTGGATGGTGCGTTGGGTAACTATCGGCATCGGGGTATTCTTCTTTATCGGTTCGGCTTACATGGCACAGCTGGATTACATCAATTTGTTTGTAACTTTGATGTGTACAATGTGGTCGGGCGGCTGCGGCCCGGTGCTGATTTTCGGGCTTTACAGCCGCTTCGGTACTACGGCAGGGGCGTGGACAAGTTTGCTTACAGGTATGTTTATGGGCTTTGTGGGGATATTCTTTCAACGCAACTGGGCGGATATGATCTATCCGTTTTTGCGGAAACACGAGATGGTGGAAAGTGTGGGCAAGGTACTGGAAACGCTCTCCGGACCTTTTGAACCCTGGATCGTCTGGCGGATGAACGAAGTCCGATGCCCCATCAACAGCTACGAGTGGTCTTTTATCTGTCAGGCGTTGACACTGCTGCTCTACATTGGCGTATCTTACCTGACTTGCAAAGAAAAATTCAACCTCGACCGTATGCTCCACCGGGGCAAATACGATGTGGAAGGCAAAGGCGAGATCAAAAGCCCCTGGAAGTGGAGCAACTTCTATAATAAATTTATCGGCATCACCCCGGAATACACCACCGGCGACAAGGTCATTGCCTGGAGCTACTTTGTTTACAGCTTTATCTACCGCTTCGGCTGTACATTTCTGCTGGCGGCGGTGTGGAATCTGATTTCGCCCTGGCCGGAGCAATACTGGGGATTGTACTTTTTGATCGTATTTCTGGTGGTGCCGGGCATCATGGCGGGGATCACGGCGGTCTGGTTCGGCATCGGCGGCACTTTTGACTTGATCCGCATGTTCAAAGATCTGGAAAGCCGTCAAGCCAATATGCTGGATGACGGCAGAGTGGAAGGCAATGTATCTTTAGCCGACAAGGCCCATGTGGCAACTGTGGAAGATAAGCAGGATAAATAAGGAAAGTTCTGATAATGGAAAAAAGAAGCTGTTTTGATTTTCACTTGCACACGCTTTGGAGCTACGATGCTTCTGCCGAAGTGGAGTTCTACTTTGCGGAAGCCTCCCGGCTGGGCATGACCCACATTGCCATAACCGAACATCACCAGATGGACTCGCTGCCTGAAGCGTTGGAAGCGGCAAAGAAGTATCCCCATATCAACTACATAAGAGGTGCGGAACTCACGGTCAACACACCTTATGGAGCTATCGACATGGTTTGTCTGGGCATGCCCGAAGTCCCCACGCCGGAACTCCAGCAGGTCTTTGCGGCGTACCACAACTGGCAGCGGGAGTATGGCGACGCTTATTGCCAACACCTGACCGCCCACGGTTTTCCCTACACCAGAGAAGAACGGCTGAAGCTTCTGCAAAGCTACCGGCAGGAAAAGACGATGAATGTGCAGGGCGTGACCCATGTGCAGTTCCATATTCAGGCAAATTACCTGATCAACGAAAAGAAGTATTTTCCTGACCGCGCCGCCATACAGAATTTGCTGTGGCACCCCTCGGTGGAACGCAAGCCTTACCCGGATCACAGCTTTGTATTGCCCGCTGTGCGGAAAGCCGGAGCGTTGATTTTTATTGCTCACCCCGCAAGATTTTACTTTCAGCGGGACAATCTGGAGCGGATGGATGCCTTGCGGGAACTGCTGCAATTTGACGGCATAGAGTGTGCCCACCCCTCGGTGCCCGAAGAGCTTACGCCCTTTTACCGGGAATACGCCGTAAAACATAAACTTCTCTCCACCGCCGGCAGCGACTGCCACTCGGCACCGACTGATAAACACCAGTTCAGTACCGAAAGCACCCTCGGCGGCCACATCGGCGAACAACGCTGGCTGGAAGAAATCATGGAGCGATTGAAAAAATAAGTATTGTTACCAATATTGGGTTGATATAATATAGCGAGCCGACAGCATACGGCACACGCCTGCTTGTCGCGCGATAGATTATGGGAGAGTATGGGAGAGTATGGGAGAGTATGGGAAGCGGGCAAAGCCCGCTGCAACCGGTAGACGCGCTGCCCCGGCGAGCAATGCGCTGGGTAATACCCGTTGCCACACACAATACCGCCACGGTTTTGCGGCATCAGCCGCCACGCACAATGTTGCTATGTTGGCGGCAATACTCTCATACACTCTCATACTTTCCCATACCCTCCCATATTTTCTCATAAAAAGCCGCCAACTACCGTATCGCCAGCGAGCCCGCGGCGTAGTGTAACGAAGCCGGGCGTATGCGTTTTATGGCTGAAAATAAAACTTTTTTCAGCTCAACACGGCTGTGGTCAAAGGGGTAATTTTCCCACGCTTTTCTTGACAAATCTTTTATGTATGCTAAATTGTTCAGAACACAATAATATATAGATAAAAAGAGGTTTATGATGTTTAAAAGAACTTTGTTACAAATTGTTTCTGCCGCAGCGATAGCTGTTTTAAGTTGTTCCTGTACGGCACTTTCTACTGAAAAACAACCGAAAGCTGAAGCCAAAAAGCTCAAGGTCGGTCTTTACATTGATAAGGGCGCCAGCGGCTGCGGGGTTTACCATCATGCAAGTTTGATCGCCCATTCGCCCCAGGCCGAATTGATTACGCTGATGGCAAAAGATATACAAGCGGGCAAACTCAAAGAGCTGGATGTGCTGGTGATGCCCGGCGGCGGCTCCAACAAACAATGCACCACCATCGGAAAAGCTCACCACGACAAGATCCGGGATTTTCTGCGTAACGGCGGCGGCTATGTTGGTACTTGCGCCGGGATGTTCAATGTGCTGGGCTGCCGGTTGCAGCTGCTGCCCTTCGACCGTTACTCCGGAGCGGGCGGTTCTACATCGAGCGTAACGGTGGAAGTTACTGAAGAAGCCTCGAAAATTCTGGGCATTGCTCCCGGTGACCGGGTGGTGCGTTACTCCGGCGGGCCGGTGGTATATCCCACCGATCCGGCAAAATGCGAAGGCAAAGGTATCTCGCTGGGGGCATATAAAAGTGCCGTCAGCCGCAGCAAGAAGCATATTGATAAATTTATTGGAGCACCGGGCTGGATCTACGGTACTTTCGGTAAGGGCAAAGTCATTGCCACAAGTTTCCACCCCGAATACGAAGAAGTCAATTATGATATGATGCTGGCTTGTTACTATGCTGTATCCGGTGTAAAACTTACTCCGGTGTGGCCCAAAAAGAATTTCCGCCCGGTGCGGGTGGGCTTGCTTGCTACCGGTCTGAACGGCCACGGCCCCATCAAAACCATGGTCGACCTTGAACGGCATCCGGATATCGATGTGCATTACATTATGATGAGCGAGATCAACAAAGGTATGCTGCGACACCTGGACTATCTGGTCATGCCCCACGCCGATGGAGCGGTGGTCAAAAAATATATGAATTTGCCTTTCACCAAAAAAGTTCTGGCTGAATTTCTGGATAACGGCGGAGTGATCCTTGCCGGAGGCAACGCTGCAGAAGCTGTTGCCGACCACAAAAATGTAAAGAAGCTCCCCGAAAATGTGGATTTCAAAAAATACATAAAAAAGTGAGCCGCCCAAATTTATAAAAAAACAAAGATATTATGATAAGACAAAGAGGTCTATTCATAATATCTTTTTTTATTATCTTTTTCCTGAAAGGTGCGGGATTATCAGAGTTGCTTTTTTTTTAGGAGGTGTATAAGCGGGTTTTGATCTTGGCGGCAAAGAAACTGCGGTCGCCCGATATTATTTGCCGCAGCCACTGTTCGATCCTGGGGCGGAACATGGCGTGCTGCTGCACCATAACGCCGGTACCGTAGGTGCCGTGTTTTGATCTTATAACATCAAAAGTCAGCAGGAAGAAATCTTTGCCGCTTTGTTTATTGCACTGATAAGCTATTTCCATACACTTTTCTGCCAATTCGCAGTTGGGCACAATGATTGCCAGATTTTTTTTGCTCCGCCGGAACAATGTATCGGCAATAAATTCGTAAGCTACTTTGCCTTCCCGCTCAAAATCCCGTTTGATAATGTGTTCCGGCTGGATGGTAAAACCCAGCTCCATGCAAATTTCGTAAGCGGCAATGATCCGTTCGGCAATGTAGGGGCGCATTTGATCCGGCATGGAACTTACCAGCGCTGCATTGGCTCCGGCTCCGGCTTTACCCTGAAGCCAACTGATACCGGCACGCAAGCTCGATTCTGTATCGGTTGTTACATAATCAAAGCCTGTATAGCTGCGGTTGATCAGCAATATGGGTATATTCAGTGCTTTTAATTTATCCAGCAGCATCAGCAGGGGAGGGTCGGGCATATAGGCGATCACTGCCGGTTTGTTTTTATAAAGTTCTGTAATATTGGAATATGCCTGTTCGGCTGTCAGCCAGCGTACCGGCAGACCGTTGGAGTCCATACCGATAAACATGGTACTGAAACTGGAACGCTGTAAATGGTCGAGTTTACCGGCTATGACTACCACTTCTTTTATGGAGTTGTCGCTCAAATCAACCGGAGGGCGGACAAAAGTTCCACTGCCCCGTTTGCCTTCCAGCACGCCGGATTGGATCAAACGCTTCATTGCCCGCTCAACCGTGGTGCGTGAACATTTCAAATTTCTTGTCAGGACGCTTTGGGAGTGTATGCAGTCACCCGCCTGATATTCGCCGGACTGGATTTTTTGAAGAATGTAATGTATAACTTCTTCGGTACGGTTTTCCATAAAAACTCCTTTATGACGCACGCTGTATGGAACTTTGATCAGTTTTTATTACCATAGCATTGATAAAGAAGTTTGCAATCAAAAGAACACCCGGCAAGAGAAAAAACCGAAAAATTTATCACTTTTTACCTATCAAATGCTATACTGGATGGATAAATCATTAAATCATTAGATTTATAACTTATAAGCCATTTATATCTATAAAATATATTGATTTATATAAATCAATAAATCAACTTGGTTGGGTAAAAATATTTATCTGCCATTGAAATAAAAAATAATTTCTGTTATATTTACCTCAAGGGCACAATCAACAAACAACAGGAGATAGTGGTTATGCGTTCAACTATATATGTAAATAATAACTGGCTGACGATCCCGCAGGAAGGCGGAAATATTCCCGGCACCACCCTGCAGGCAACCTGGCTGCGCGAGGAAAAAGACGGTTTCAAGTTCGCCAAACTGGCGTTGGTCAATACCGGCGACCGGCCGGTAACGCTGGGCAGCTGCCACATCATTGAACTGGATGTGTTGCAAGGCTTGAAAAAAGGCGACCGGGTCTATCTGGACAGCGGCGGCGGCTGGCCCTGCGGCTGCGTTGATGTTGCCGGTTCTGCCCGCACTCCGCGATATGAGTATGAATACTGGAAAGAGATGTTTCTGGGTGCCGAAGATGTAGCTTGGGCCAAAGCCGTAATGACCGAAGATGATCTGGAATCCGGAGTACCCGGAGCCAACTATTCCTTCGGCGGCGTCAGTGCTGTCCAACTGAGTGACCGGGGCGAAGTTTTTGCCTTCACATTGCCTTTGCGTCGAGCTAACGGCACGGTGTATGTGTTGTGCGATCCGGCAAGCGGGGCACTGCGTAAATTGGCTCTTGCCAGCAACTTTGCCGGTTTTGAACTGCAACCCGGAGCCAGAATCGAAACCGAAGAAGCCATGACCGGCACCTTTGACTCTGCCCAGACCGGGCTGGAAAAATTTGCCGATGTTTGTGCCAAACGCAGCAACATCAAACTGCGTCACAGCAAACCGGCAGTAGGCTGGCTCTCCTGGTACGGCTATCGCCTGACCATCACCGCCGAAGAGATCAATAAAGTTGCGGATTTTATCAACGAAACCTATCCCGGGTTCGGTTTTGAATATATGCAGATCGACCTGGGCTACAACGAAGAAAATACCCCCGGCAAATGGTTGAAAACCAACGATCACTTTCCGGAAGGTCTGGAAAAATTTGCCGATGATATGCGTAAACGCGGCTTCAAACCCGGTTTGTGGTGCGGATTATTTACCACAGCAGAAGGCGTAGTAAAAGGTGGTATGCTCAAAGAGAGAAGTAATTGGTTCTGGGAGCCCCATCCGCCCTGCGGAAATCTGGACCCGACCCATCCGGATGCCATCGAACACATGCGGAAAACGCTGCGGTATTTCAAAAGTCTGGGCGTAAAATATTTTAAGATCGACTTTATCAACCGGCTCGGCAGAGTGGATGATAAATACGATATTTACGATAAATCGGTCATTCGCGGTGCCGGTTCTTACCGGTCAGCGATGAATCTGATCTGCAACGCGCTGGAGCCTGACGACTACTTCTATGCCTGCAGCAACCTTACCATGCACTCCATAGGATTGTGTTCCACGACCATGAGTGCCTGTGATATCGGCAATACCGGCATGAGAAAATCCGACTTTTTGCAGGAATTTGTCAGCGAACAGTTCCGCTCGACCATGAGCCGTTACTTTGTGCAGAACAAATTGATTATGCTGACCGCTGACGCCATTTGCATAGCTCCGCCGGCAGATTTGGAAGAAGCCCGCTTGCGTACTTTGTTTGTCGGTATATCCGGCGGACAGGTCTTCCTGGGCGACAAGTTCCAACTTGCTCCGCCGGAACACCTTGATCTGGTACGCCGTGTATTGCCGCCTACGGGTAAAATATCCCGCCCGCAGGATATGTTCAGCAAGGATTGCCCGGATGTGCTTACCCGGGAGGCGGGAGATCGCACCATTTGCAGCGTATTCAATTTTGAAAATCTTGATCGCAAGATCACAGCCAAACTGCCCGATGCTGGCGAATACGATGTCTGGAACTTCTTTGAAGAGCGTTACGAAGGCAGATTTTCCGGTACATTCAATGCTGCGGTACCCCGGGTGGCGGCACGGCATTACGCCTTTACCCCGGCAAAAGCCGGAGCGAACATTATCGGAACCAGTTTCCACATTACCTGCGGCGAAGTGGAACTTTCTGGCATTACCTATACCGATCAGGCGATTTCCGGTTACCTGACCCGACCGGCGGGCGATAAAGGCAAGATCTTCTTCCTGGTCAATGGCGAAGTCAAAAGTCTGGAACTCACCGGTACCGGCGAACCGCTGTACTGGAATTTTAAGCTCGACTGAACAAAAATAAAAAAGGGATATGTTATTATGAAAAAATCATTTGCTCTCGCACTTATCTGTTGTGCCGCCGCTGTTTTTGCTGCCGAAGTTCCGGGAACCGCGGTACCCGATACCAACATCCTCAAATCCGGTAATTTTGAAGGCGTTCAAAGAGGCCGTTTCTTTGGCAAATTCGATGAAAAAGTCCGGGCAAAAGGCGGCTGGCTTACTGATAACAAATATGTTACCGCCCCCACCAACTGGGTGTCTTTGGATAAAGCGGTGCATCAGGCTGCCGGACAGAGTTTGCGTATTGCCAATCCGCAAGGTCTGGATATCAGCGTAGTGCAGTTTTTCAAATTGCGCAAAAACACCGCTTATAAACTTTCGTTTTCCATTAAAACTGATGTGCAGAAAAGCTCCGGAAGTGCATTTGTGATGTTGAATTTCGATAAAAACCGCAGTTTCCCTGCCAAACGCATCAATCAGACTCAGGATTGGGAAAGTTATACCGTTGAATTCAAAACCCCGGAAGACTTTAATGAAAACCGGGCATGTTATTTGCGTTTATACAACTACAAACTTACCGGTACCGTGTGGTTCGACTGTGTAAAAATCGAAGAGAAAAAATAAAAGAGCGTCAGTAAATAAACAATATAAAATTCAAATAATAATGCAGAAAATATTTTTCTCTGCTGTTCAGGTGATGATTTATGAGTAAGGATATTGTTCGTTTCGGTGTTGTCGGCATCGGCAACATGGGTTCTTCCCATGTGCGGAATCTGGGGATAGCAGCAAACTGCAAACTTACGGCGGTTTGCGATTGCAAAAGCTCTGCATTTGAGCGTATCCCAGCTGAAGTGCGGGAAAAAATCAAGTGTTACAGCAATGCTTCAGAGCTTTGCCAGGACCCGGATGTGGATGTGGTGCTGGTTGCCGTACCCCACTATTTTCATGTGGATATAGCCATCGAAGCCATGCGCAACAACAAACATGTACTGGTGGAAAAACCCATTGCCGTACATAAAGCCGAAGCCGAAAGATTGCTTGCCGAAGCAGTTAAATACCCCCATCTGGTCAAAGCTCTCATGTTCAATCAGCGGACTTTGCCCGCCCATATCAAGGTCAAAGAACTTATTGACAAAGGCGAGCTTGGCGAACTGCGGCGGGTCTGCTGGACCATTACCAACTGGTTCCGCACCCAATATTATTATGACTCCGGCGACTGGCGTGCCAGCTGGCGGGGTGAAGGCGGTGGCGTTTTGCTCAACCAGTGCCCGCACCAGCTTGATTTGTTTCAATGGTTTTTCGGCATGCCCACCATGGTCAGAGCCTCTGCCAAGCTGGGCAAATACCATGATATAGAAGTGGAAGACGATGTAAATGCCTATATGGAATTTGCCAACGGCATGACCGCCAACTTTATTGCCAGCACCGGCGAAGCCCCCGGAGTGAACCGGTTGGAGATCACCGGTGAACGGGGACTCTTGATATTGGAAAACGGTCAAATCCACTTCAAACGCAACGAAGAAGAGATGACCGCTTACAGCCGCCGCTCCCCCAAAGGATTTGCCGCACCGCCCTGTTGGGATTGCACGATCCCAATTCCCGCCGCCGGAGTGGTTGCCCACCGGGCGATCATTGAAAATGTGGCAGCTGCCGTGCTGGGCAAAGCCGAACTCATTGCACCGCTGGAAGAAGGCATCCGTGGTTTGGAGCTGGGCAACGCCATGCTTTATTCGGGCTTGAAAGATGTTACAGTAAATATGCCCCTTGACTCGCAAGCCTATGCAGAAATGTTGGCAAAGCTGGTGGAAAACTCCCGCTGGCAGAAAAAAACCGTGGAAAACACTACTCAAAGCGACGAATTCAACAAGTCGTTCTGATTTGAACTGGAGGCGTAAAGATGTTTCTTACCGGATTTGCCGATGAAGCTGGCACCGATATAAATGTGCAGATCAAAGCCACAAAAGAATTGGGCTGGCAGTTTATTGAATGCCGCAAGCTCAACGGCAAAAATTTAAGCACCCTTACCGATGCTGAATTTGATGAACTGCAGGAATTGCTGGAATCCAACCATATCAAGATAAACTGCAACGGCAGTTCGGTTGCCAACTGGAGCAAACACCCCCGCAAAGAGGAGGATTTTCAGGTATCCATCGAGGAGCTGAAAGCCGCTTTTCCCCGTATGGAAAAGTTGGGGATCAAGCTGCTGCGGGGGATGAGTTTTCTTACCCCCACCGATGAAAAACCCGATTCGCCCGAGCTGGAAAAAATCATTTTCCGGAAGGTGCGTTATTTGGTTGAAATGTGTGCCGACCACGGAATTGTCTACGGTCACGAAAACTGCATGAACTATGGCGGTTTATCTCACGAGCACACCCTTAAACTGCTGGAAAATGTGAACCACAAAAATCTGAAACTGATTTTTGATACCGGCAACCCCACCTTCAACTACCGCTATATCGGCGAAGGGCCCCACCCGCTGCAGTCGGCGTGGGAGTTTTACAAAAGTGTTTGTGAACAAATTGTTTATGTGCATATCAAAGATGGTTTGGCGCTGCCCAGAGTTGATGGCGTCCGCCCCGATGCGGTTTATACTTTTGCCGGTGACGGTGCCGGTGATGTGCGGGCGATCGTGCGGGATCTTTGCAAAAACGGTTATGACGGCGGTTTTTCCATGGAGCCGCACATTGCTGCGGTGTTCCACGCCGAAAACCCTGACCAGGCACCCGAAGATGTGCGTTTCAAAAGTTATGTAGAGTATGGCAGACGATTTGAACAGCTGCTCAAAGATATACTCAAAGATATCGGACGCAATGTTGTAATTGATTAACAAACAAATCTTTAACATAAAAAAAGACGGGAGAATTTTATGAAACACCAACCATTGACCACCCTGACCGCAGCCACGCTGCTGTTAGCCGGGTCCATAGCTTCGGCTGATGCAACCAAAGTTGTACCATTTGCATTCAGCAGCACCGCCAGACCGGTAAATCTGACCTTGTCGCCCCGGCACCCCTCGTTTAAAATCGCCCCCAAATTGATGCTTGACGGCAAAAAAGTCGTGCAGATCCCCCGGGAAGCCGATAAACCCCGGGTTGGCTATTTGGGTTCAAGATTGTGGCAATCAGGCCCCGGCACCATGCTTATAACGCTGGAAAACAAGTTTGCCGGAGAAGTGGCTAATGCCTCTGTGACCTTGAATTACAACAAACTCAAGGGGCGCAACGGTTCGGCAGGCAAGGAAAAAGTCACCTTTGTACCCGCTGCAGACTGGGAAACCAAAGTTTTGAGCTATACCGTGGCACCTGAAACTGCGGCAATGCAGTATGTTTTCAGCTTTAACGGCAAAGTCGGTTCGGCGTGGAACATTGCCCGCTTGACTATGGAGTATGCTCCTGATACAGTCAAATTGCAGGAAAAGACCCCGAATTACAGTCTGAAACCCTCGCTGTGGAAAAGGTTCCCCCAGTTGGATTGTTTTTTCAATTACCAATCCGGCAATATCGAACAAGCCCGTACCGCAGTAAAGCTTGCTTACGACAAAACCAATCTCTATGTGGGGTTTATCTGCTACGAGCCGGAAATGAAGCTCCTCAAAAGCAATATAACCGAACATGACGGCTTTGTCTGGCAGGATGATTGCGTGGAATTTTTCTTTTACAGCCCCGAAAAAGATGTTGTCAAACAGTTTATGACCAACCCCATCGGCACTAAAAACGAACTTGAACGGGTACAGGCACAAGCCGGCGATCCCTACAAAGGCCGCAAGTGGGACGGCAAATGGCAGACCAAAACCTGGAAAAACGCCAAGAGCTGGGAAGCTGTGATGATCATTCCGTGGCAAACTCTGGGCTACGACACCATACCGGCAAATCCCATGGCAATGAACTTTGCCCGGGAACGCTTTGCCAATAAAGAGGTCAGCCAGTGGAACTGCTATGTGGGCGATTTGGCCGAAGTAAATAACTTTGCCCGGGTGGACTTTGAGAAAAAAGAGATCGTCCGCAGCCGCAAAGTTGAAAAAATCAACTATATACCCCAACGGAAAAAAACTCAATTCAAAAATCTCTTGAGCAGCGAAAAAATTGCCCGCATCAACTACTTGTGGAGCAATGAGTATTATCTGATCTATCAGCTGCCGGCGGTCAAAGCCAAACACACTCTGGAAAGTATTGCTTCCCACCAGCGGATGCTGCTCAAAGAATGGGCAAAAGCCGGAACCGTTGCAGCCGGTATGCCTCATGTACTTTTGGCACGCAACACCGTTTTGAAAATCGACGAACTCGTTGCCAGCGGCGTAAAGTTCCCCTTTGTGGCCAAATATCACGCAAGAGCTGCCAAACGCCCCGCTGCCCGGGCGTGGCTGGAAGTTGCTCCCGGCAGTTACTGGGTGGATCTGACAGACCCGGTGGCGGTAGAAGGTTGTATGAAGTCCATTGATGCTGCTGCCGCAGAAATCAAAAAAGATCCCCGCAAAGCCAAAATGACCAGCTTTATACACGGTGTTGACGAACCCGGCAACTATATACGCTATATTTACAGCCGCTCGCGGAACATCAAAAATGCGGCTTTTCTGGATGAATTTGAAAAAATGCTCAAAG
The DNA here is from genome assembly GCA_045585955.1 of Victivallaceae bacterium. Lineage (GTDB taxonomy): Bacteria > Verrucomicrobiota > Lentisphaeria > Victivallales > Victivallaceae > SIG78. The sequence continues at coordinate 1,418 of JAZMZK010000006.1, read as the reverse complement.
CTCAATACGGCTTCGGCAAATATGGTTTGTACGACGATTACGGCATACCCACTGCCGATGATGCCTTTGAACGCATCGCTTTCTGGCGTTGGTGGAACGACCGTTTTGCAGCCTACTGTCAGGCCTATGCCCAGCGCTGCCGCCAACAGCTGCCGGGAGTGCCGTTCCAGGTATTCAACCGCAACACCTGTGCCGGAACCGACCCCATTGATGTTGCACTGTGCGGCAACGATGATTACATAATCAGTTCCGACCCGTACCCCACCAGTTCCCGCAGTTATTTCGGCATGGCACGGGCTTTGTACCACACCGGTTTTTCGGTCAAACTTATGCGTGACCTTGCCCCCAAAGCCACCATCAACTTTTACGGTCAGGGCTTCAACTATTGCGGCGGAACTCCCAAACCGGCAGATTTGCGTGAATGGGCAAGTCAGGGTTTGAAAAACGGTGCCGATTATGTGCAGTGGTATACGGTAGGAGCACTGGCGGCCAATCCGGCGGTTTACAATGAAGCGTTGAATATCACCCGGCAGATCAACGATTTGCCCAAACTCAAACTGCCCAAAGAAACCAAAACCGGTATTTTCTACTCCGACTTTGACCGTTGGGGGCTGAATGACGGTGCGGCACACTCGCAGTACACAGTTTATGCCATTCTGGGGGAACACATCAAAAGCAATTTCCGTTTTGTCAGCAAAAAAGATTTCAATGTTGCCGGACTTAAAATGCTTTACATACCCCGGATGCGTTTTACTGAACCTGATTTGACTGCCAAACTGGTCAAATTTGTAAAAGATGGCGGCACGATCGTGGTGCTCGATCCGGACTTCCTGCGTTTCAATATCGACGGCAGTGCTGTTGCTGAAAGAGCGGAACTTGTAAATGCTGAACTTGTCAAAAAAGCTGCCCCCGGCAATACTTTGCTTTACGGCAAAGCCAAACTGCCCTTGAGCAAAGTAAGCCATATCAACCAGAAAGAAAATGGTTCCATCCACGCTTTTGACTTTGCCCGGCTTCCTGCCGGAGCCAAAGTGCTTGCCAAATACGGCGACGGCAAACCGGCGATCATTGAGCGTGCTGTCGGCAAAGGCAAAGTGATCTTTTCTGCCGTGCTGCCCTTTGGTACTTCCGAAGCGGCACTCGCCCCCGGCGGCTGGAAGCAGTTTATGGCAGACCGTGCCCAAGCTGTCGGCGAAAAAATGAATTTGCCCATCTGGGATTTTGTACTGCCGGAAGTAACTCAAGACAAATTCAATGTTAAAACCTTGAAATAATAACTTTTAAAACAAGGAGTCGTATGATGAGGAAAATCCATGAAAAACCCCGTTCACGGGGGCGTGCGAAGCTGGGGAGCTTTACCCTTATAGAACTCTTGGTAGTTATTGCCATCATTGCCATTTTAGCGGCAATGCTGCTGC
>JAZMZK010000005.1:0-2247 GCA_045585955.1 Victivallaceae bacterium | reverse complement strand
TTCTTCATTTTTTACTCCTTTTTTAAATTTGTTCTGTTTCCAATAAGGGTCGGTACTTTAGGAGGGGGAAAAGACCTTTTGCTGGATCGGTCCTTTTCCCCCTCCTCAAACTCCACCCCCTTTTTCCCAACCTTTTCCCTGCATTTATCTATTTGCTCTGCAAATAGATAAATGCCATTCAAGTTTTAAAAAAGTTCCAATACAAAAGTTGATCATAAAGATTTTTACTGACCTTCCCGTATTGGGAACGGAGCCTTTAAATTACCTCTGTAAAAATATTATAGCATAGAAAATTTATTTTTTCAACTTTCCGGCAGATTTTTTTTGCTGTTCAACCGCAAATTACCCGGCGAAACGGCAAAGAAACTCTTGAATGCTTTGGAAAAACTGTACCGGTCGACAAAGCCGCATTTTTGAGCAATATCTTCAATGGAAACATTGCTGTTTATGAGCATATTTCTTGCGGAATTGAGCTGTAAACTTTTTATGTAACGCTGGGGCGATATATTCATTTGTTTGCGGAAACAGCGGTAAAAGTTGTTTTCCGACATGCCGCACATTTTTGCCAGAGCTTGATTGCTCAAGCAGCCGTTGGGATTCTGATTTATCACCTTTAACGCCCGCTTTATCCGGAAGTCGATTTGCTGATTTTCGCCATTTAAAGCCGTATCGGGCAGCATTGCCAGATACTCCAAGATCATTATGTGCCAGTTCAGCTGCCGGTGCATGGCATCCAGCGTAAAATATTTTTCAAACAACTGTTTTGCCGCTTCAGATGGCAATACATATATTTGATTAGCCGCGTGTTCAAAAGGTTCCCCGGCGGAGAAGTGGGCGTAAAAATGCGGGAACTTTTTCTTTGAAAAACCACTTATAACTGTATACGGCGGAATCAGAAAAGCCCGGTCGGGCGTTGCCTCGTAACGCTGATCGCCGCAGCAAATGACCGCCCCCGGCTCCGGGTTCCAGAAAATAAACCAGCTGGGGTGAACGGCTTCAACACAATTCCACAGAACACTCGGCAGATACTGGGCAAGGTGGATATGCAAATTAAATGCAGAAAGTTGTTTTTTGCAAGTTTCGGACATATTTTTTTCAGGAATACAACATTTATTTTTTTACCATTTATGCTATAATATAAGGTATTGAACAAGAAAAATCAAGCTTTGATTTTCAGAAAAACAACACAAAAGGTACTGTTTATGAACAACAAATTCTGGGTGTGGGGCTATGTACTTGATACAGTCCCCGGTAAAGCATTTTTTGTCGACAAAGCTACTTACTGCAGCTTGGAAACGGGGGCAAAGTATATGCAGGCCGATAACGTATTCTGGCTCAACGGACTGCATACGCTGGATGCCTTCAACGATTTCCAGTGCGAACAGCTCCAACATATCCCCAATGTTATCGGCGGACTTACCCACATCGAAGCCAACGGCCCCGGCAAAGGCAACTGGCAGATACACTATGCTGAAGCCGCTGAAAAACTGGCAAAACTTTCGCTTAAATACCCCAACATCAAAGGTGCCGTTATCGACGATTTCCGCTCGCCGGTGGGTCCCTCCAAAAATATGACCGATGAAGAGCTGCACCGGGTTTACGCAACCATGAAGGATATCAATCCGGAGTTGAAGCTCTATTTGGTGCGGTATTTCACCACCCAGGATCAATCAACCCTGACCACTTGTGCCGATGATTTTGACGGCTTGAGTGTCTGGTGTTGGAACTCCACAGATTACTTCTGGAACGCACTTTATCACGAAGAGATCCGCCGTTTGCGGGAGCTTTTTCCGGGCAAAGAGATCATTCAAGGGCAATTCCTCCACGCCTACGGCGAAGGCGGCATACCCCAACCCATGGATCAAATGAAAAATCAATGCAGCAAAATTGCTTATGCTCTGGATAGAAAAAGCATCGACGGCTGGTGCGCCCTGCAAAGCGGCTGGTTCTGTTTTGAAAGCCACAAAGAACAGGTGGAATATCTGCGTAACTATTGGGATTGGTACCTGAAAACCCGTACCATCCGGTAAAAAATCAAAGCTCTGTACCCAATAAGGGGCGGTACTTGAGGAGGGGAAAAAGACCTTTTAAGGAAAGGTCCTTTTTCCCCTCCTCAAACTCCACCCCTTTTTTCCAAACCTTTTCCCGGCATTTATCTATTTGCTCTGCAAATAGATAAATGCCATTCAAGTTTTAAAAAAGTTCCAATACAAAAGTTGATCATAAAGATTTTTACTGACCTACCCG
>JAZMZK010000004.1:0-24905 GCA_045585955.1 Victivallaceae bacterium | reverse complement strand
CCCCTTTTTTCCAAACCTTTTACCGGCATTTATCTTTTTGCTCCGCAAAAAGATAAATGCCATTCAAATTTTGAAAAAATTCTCAATGCACAGGTATATCTGTCATTTTTATCTACCTACCCGCATTGGGAACAGAGCTTTTTTTAATACCAATAATAAAGAGCAGCCGACTGAATAATATAGCTTTTACCGTGTCAAATACAAATTTTGCTGTAAAATAACAAAAAAAAATCTGCAAAAATTTGTAAATACCACTTGTTGGTGTATTTTAAAAGAATTGTTGTGGCATTGCAAGCATGGTGTTTGCTCTGCCGTGTGTAAAAAAAATCATAAACCAAAAAACAGAACAATCAAACAATGATCAAAAAACTCAGAACCCCCGACGTCGAAAGCAGCAATTTTGTTGATCTTTCGTTCAGTGCCAGCATGGAAGAACTCCTGACCGGTGTTACTGCCGCCAAGAAAGAATTCGTCCCCGGCAGCATCCTCGAAGGTAAAATCGCCGAAAAGCGCACTGACGGTGCCCTCGTTGACATCGGTTACAAAGCCGAAGGTTTCGTACCCGCAGTCGAATTCACCAACTGGGAAACCATCTCCCGCGGCGATGTTGTCAGCGTCTACCTCGAAGAGATCGAAAATGAAAACAGCATGCCTGTATTGAGCGTCCACAAAGCCAATGCAATGATGGCTTGGAACCGCATCACCAGCGAATGTGGCGAAGGTTCGATCGTCAAGGGTCTTATGAAGCACAAAGTCAAGGGTGGTATCATCGTTGACATTCAGGGCGTGGAAGCCTTCCTGCCCGGCAGCCAGGTCGATGTCGGCCAGGTCCGCAATATGGATGAATACATCGGCAACGAATACGATGTAAAAATCCTCAAGATCAATACCGACCGCCGCAACATCGTGGTTTCCCGCCGCGAACTGCTGGAAGAAACTATGCGCGACATCCGCAGCAAACTCCTCGGAGAAATGAAGGTCGGCGATCTGCGTATGGGTAAAGTCAAGAACATCGTCGATTTCGGTGCCTTTATCGACCTCGGCGGCGTGGACGGCTTGCTCCACATTACCGATATGTCCTGGGGCAGACTTTCTCACCCCAGCGAAATGCTCCAGGTCGGTCAGGATATCGAAGTGCTTATCCGTGATATCGACATGGCCAAAGAACGCGTCAGTTTGGGCTACAAGCAGAAGACCAACAATCCCTGGAACGAAGTCGACAGCAAATACCCCGTCGGCAGCAAAGTCAGCGGTGTGGTCGTCAACATCATGCCCTACGGTGCTTTTGTTGAACTCGAACGCGGCGTGGAAGGTATGATCCACGTTACCGAAATGAGCTGGACCAAACGCATCACCAAGCCGACCGAAGTTGTCAGCCAGGGTGAAACCGTTGAAGCTATCGTTCATGACATCGACAAAGAAAACAAGCGCATCAGCTTGAGCTTGCGTCAGCTCGACCGCAATCCGTGGGAAATGCTGCTTGAAAAGCACCCCGTCGGCAGCAAAGTCACCGGCAAAGTCCGCAACATGACCACCTACGGTGCTTTTGTTGAAATCGAAAACGATATCGATGGTATGATCCACGTTTCCGATATGTCCTGGACCCGCAAGATCAACAACCCCTCCGAACTTCTGAATGTTGGCGACGAAGTCGAAGCGATCATTCTGGACATCAACCCCGATCAGCAGCGTGTCAGCCTCGGTCTGAAGCAGCTGGAAAACGATCCGTGGGAAAACATCGAACAGCTCTACAAGATCGGCGATGTGGTCAAGGGCAAAGTCACCAAGATCACTGCTTTCGGTGCTTTTGTTGAACTTTCCAACAAGATCGACGGACTTATCCACATCTCCCAGCTTGCTGCCAAGCATGTTGAAAAGGTCAAGGATGTGCTGAATGTCAACGACGAAGTCGAAGCCCGTGTTGTCAAAGTCGACCACGATGAACGCCGTATCGGTCTCTCCATCAAGGCTGTGACCGAACAGTTCAACGAAGAAGACCTCAAGGCCGCTGGCGAAGAATATGCCGCAGCCGCAGCTCTCAAGCCCGAAGATAACATGGTCAACCTCGGTGACCTCTTCGAAGCCCAGAGCAAGTAAGATATTATTTCTTGCAATCAACACCCTGTCAATAAAACGGCAGGGTGTTTTTTTGTTTTTTTGCGATTCCACTCTTGACAAAGAGTGTTCTATGATGTATAATTATTTATTAAATCGTTTTAATTATTTGTAAAATAACTCTTTTTTTCAAAATGATCGACACTGCAAAAAAAGTACGGCTCAAAGATATAGCTGCGGAATTGGGGCTTTCGGTTGCCACGGTATCGCTCTGTTTGAATGAACAGCGCGGAAGATATCAGGTCAATACCGGAACCATCCGTAAAGTCCGGGAGTTTGCTGATAAAGTCGGTTATGTACCGGATCGCACAGCAAGACTTCTCAAACAGGGAGCGACCCGCTGCATTGGTCTGCTGACCAATCGCCATTGGCGTGCCGGTCAGAAGTGCCTGCCCGCAGTATTTGCCGCCGAGCAACAACTTTCTGCCGCCGGAATAGAGTGCCGTCAATTGAGCAGCAGCGATCAGTTGGAAGGCATAAAGCAGCTGCGTGATCTGAACTGCCATGAAATCATTGTTTTTGATCCGGTAGTCGATGACTCCTCATATTGCAATATAACTTGTAATTCAGAAAAGATCAATCAATATTTTCCCGGCACAACGATTTACGCTGTCGACTACTCTGTACCGGGCAACTGCGTATCAGCAAGCACCCCATCATTTATCCGCTTGGGGGTAAAAGTCTGGGATTTTCAGGCAAAACTGATAGAAGTCATGCAGAAACATTTTCCGGGAGAAATCATGATGCAGGCATGGCGTTGCAGTATGCCCTATATCCGGGATTTGCGCCAACGCGCGCCGGAATTGGTTTTTTCCCTTGAAAGCGACAATCCGTTCAAGATCGGCGAAGCCGGAGCATTACAATTTTTGCAAGTCCGCAAAAAACACCATGTAACCAATGTATTCTGGGGCGATGACCGCATGGCGTGCGGTTTTATCAATGAGCTTATAAAGCATGGAGTAAAGGTTACGGACGAAGTAAATGTCATAAGTTTTGACAATTTGGAGTTTTCGCGTTATCTGGCAATTCCGCTGACAACCTGGGGGGTGCCGATAATCGATCATACCCGATTGGCAGTAGAAGCACTGCTGAATAAAACCGAGCTGTCTGACCAGGTATCATTACCGGTGCTGTCAGCAGGCAAATCAGCAAATTTGAACAAGGAAATCCTTGCCGAACTGACACCGTATTGTCAGTTGGCTGATGATAAAACATATTTATAAAAATCCAACAATGTAAAATGGAGAAAAGTTATGAAAAGGAAATTCACCCTCATCGAACTATTGGTAGTGATCGCCATCATCGCCATTTTGGCGGCAATGCTCTTACCGGCACTTTCCGCCGCCCGGGAACGCGCCAAAAGTGCCAATTGTATAGCCAAACTCAAGCAAATCGGTTTGGCTGTACACATGTATGCCGACACCAATAACGGCAATGTGCCGGTCGGCTTGCGGGATGGTTGCGAGAGCAAAGGATGTATCTTGATGATGCAAAATAAGTTTGGAACCAATGTTGCCATGAAAAACCCGGTGCTGCTGCTTTTGACCAGCGGTTGTTTCCCCGTGGAAGAATTCCCCAGCGGTTACACTTCAGCCCACAGTGTAAGCAAGGTCAAAATGTGCCGCGACAAATACTTTGCCTGTCCCAGCGATACGCAGAATATCAAGGATAACGATGCTACTTATACCAGTTATATGTTTTATTTCGTAAACCGGAAAGCCATCAACAATGGCGATCACAGCGGCAGTGTTTATGGCGGCAACACTATTGAAGCGGCACGCACCGTGATCGGTACCGACAGTCCTGATAACGCTATTATTACCGATATGTTCGTCTACAACAATGCAACGACCATTTTCAACAATCATGCCAGCGAAATGAGCAATTTTTTGAAACTCGGCGGTCAGGTCGAAACTCACAGTACCAAGAGTGCCAAGAGTGCCAAATATTGGAACTGGCTCGGCGAAAATGTAGACAAATTAGCATTGTGATTTTTGTATGAAAAGCATTGTTTTTACAGTTTGTGCGGCATTGACATTATGGATGATTCCGGCAGCGGAATTGTCCGATGTTTTAACGCCGGAAGTCCTGGCAAAACGCAGTTTTGAACTGCCCGCCGGAGTTTATACTACCGGTAACTTTACTTTACCGGAGCACTTTACATTGCAATTTGCACCGGGGGCAAGCATTGCAGTCAGAAAAAATGCCACCTTGACTATCAATGGAGCAATCGAAAGCTCTCTGCAAAAGATATTTTCCGGCGATGGAAAAACAGTCGGTTCTCCCCGGATCGAAGCGGTTTATCCGGAGTGGTTCGGAGCAAAAGGCGATGGCAAAACCGATGATACAAAAGCTTTGCAGCAAGCGGCATTGCTGGCAGAAAAAAGCAAAGGCAGACTTCTGCGGATAAATCAGGGCAAATACTGTTTTTCAGCAGATATAACTGTCAAATGCAATGTCAGCTGTCAGGGGACTCTGGTCAACGCTATGGAGCTGGATCCCGGTAAGACCCATGACCGGTTCCGGGTCTACTATCCCTACAACTACCCCAAACGCCCTGCCCGGGTGCTTATTGTGCCCGATGACCCGCACCGCCGGATGAATACCCGGAATTTTTTCGGCATCAAACGCAATACATTCAAACTGCCCAAATACAAAGCTCTGGCAGTTCAAAACAGCAAAGAACTTATTGATTTGAAAGAAGGCGGCACTCTCCGCTTTTTGAGTACCGACTTTTTCACCACCCGTGCCAACAACCGCAATGACGAATATTACAATAAAGAAGATATCGTTATGGTAACCAGTCCGGTGGGGGATGTTTTTCCGGAATTCAATTTCAATTTTGATGATTTCAATAATGCTCCTGAGTGGAGTGCGGAGAAAGATTATAAAAAAGGCGATTATGTAAAAGCCGGCAAAAATTTTTATAAAGCAACTCTTGCTTCGGGTCCCAACAGCAAATATACCCATAAGCGTTACGGAGTGTGTCGGCCCGGTGCCCGTGATCCGGAAAAGGGAGTACGCCAGAAAATAACTTACAGCAACGGCAAAAAGGACCTGCTCAATTTCTGGGCAAAACTCAACTATATTGTTGAGTACACCCCGCCGCAGCAACCATTGCAGATCGACGGTCTTGCCATTGAGGCTTATCTGAAAGATAATGATCCCAATGTCCGGGTAGTGCATGCTCAATTGATGCTTTGCAGCCGCAGCAATGTTACTTTCAATAATCTCTCTTTGAAAATAACCGACCCCAGATTGCATATATACAATCTTTTGAGTATTACCAACAACATGAATCTGACCTTCAACCGCTGTTATTTTTCAGGAGCATTGATGCACGGCATGGGGTACAATGTCATGTCCCACAACACTGCCAACAATGTGTTCAATCATTGTATATCAGTCAACGCCCGTGATGGATTGGCTGCAAGACACGGAAAAAATATAACCATTAACGGCGGGCATTACAACCGTATAGATGACCATTACGGTAAAAATTATGTGATCCGCGATTGTGTTTTTGATGCCTGGAGCACCTGGGTATTGGGGTACCGCACTCCCCAATGCGATGTAAATAAACTTATCCGGGTCCCCAGTACCGCAGTGGTTTTTGCCGGAGAAAATATTACTATTGAAAATTGCAAAGTTTACAATCCCCGTTACATACTTTGCAACCGTGCCGATGTTGGCGACTTTGGCGGTAAAATCGTTTTGCGGGATATTGCAGTATTTTCCGACAAACCGGTGACAGTTATCAACCATACAGTGGAAAGCGATTTTGACTACTGCCATAAAGTAATAACACCGCAAAGTGTTTTGTTGGATAATATCAGTATAACCGGCAAAGGAAAATTGCGTTCCGAGATAATCGGTACTTCAAAAGAGTGCTATATCCTGCGGGACAGCGTGATCGAAGGTGTAAACAAATAAGGTCGTAAAATGTATTTCAAGTTTCCTGAAGAATATCATACCATTGATACACACAACCACATCTGGGGCACTGACAAACTCCGGATGGATCAGTTACTGGCGGCTGCGGATGCATTGGGGATAGAAAAGCTCTGTGTTTCAGTTCCGTTGAAAGACCGCATCGTGCAGGTTGAAAAGTTTCGTCAAGCCAACGATGCTATCATCGAAGCCATGCAGTACAGTGACCGTTTTCTGGGGTTCTGCTTTGTGGATGCCGCCGCCGGAGATGCGGCAGTAACTGAAATCGACCGCTGTATTATTGAACATAAAATGCGGGGCATAAAACTCTATCATCAACGCAAAGCTCAAGACCCGGAGCAGGCTCCGGTCATGCAGCGGGCGGCGGAACTGGGAGTACCGGTATTGCTCCACGCCGGGCGTTTTCTGGATCCGGATGCCATGAACCGGGAACCCTATTCCAGCCATGCCGGGGATTTTCTGGAAGCATTGCAACGCTATCCGGAAACGATCTTCATGCAGGGGCATATCGGCGGCGGCGGCGACTGGGAATGGAATTTGCGGACGCTGGAAAATCTCCAGTCGGAAAATTATTACATTGATTTAAGTGGTTCAGTAATTGACCACACGATCATCCGCCGGACAGTCGATACTGTGGGTGCCCACCGGGTGCTGTTTGCCACTGACGGCTGGTTTGAAGAAGCTATCGGCAAATTGCAGGCTGCCCGTTTAAGCAAGAAAGAAGAAAAAATGATCTGTTCAGAAAATTTTGAAAAACTCATGCTTCGCAGAAAGGGCCCCGCAAAAAATGTTTGATGTAAACACTTCTATCGGACACTGGCCCTTCCGCAAATTGGAAAACAACACCCTGCCGGAGTTGAAAAAGTATCTTGAAAACTACGGCATCGAAGGGGCAGCCGTTGCACATAATCACGCCGCATGTTATATGAATGTACATGAAAGCAACATTGAGCTTTTTCAGGCATTAAATGCGGAAAAAAGCAATTTTTTCCACGGCATAGCCACCTTGAATCCGCTTTATGCTGCGTGGGAGAAAGATTTAGTGACTTGCCGCAACGAATTGAACTTCAAAGCAGTAAGGCTGCTGCCGGAATATCACAATTACAAATTAAGTGATTCTGCGGCATCCGATATAATCACCGCCGCCGGAGAAATGGATATGCTGGTAGTTATACCCAACGAAATCGTAAACTACCGCCAGCGGCACTGGATGGAAAGCGGTGTACCGCTGGGGACAGCGGCATTGCTGGAAACGGCGAAGAAATTTCCGCAAACCAGATTCCTTTTTATGGAAACAGCTTTTGTCGATAATCCGGCAGAGCCGTATCCGGAAAATATCTGGTTTGAAATGTCCAGATTTCAGTGCTGTTTCCGGGATACGCTGAATAAATTTATTGCTCAAGTTGGGGCAGACCATGTTTTGTTCGGTTCCGGAGCACCTTTCAAAGAAATTGAACCATCCTTGATAAAATTTCACAATATCAAGCTGGAAAAACGGGAACTTGACTTGATAAGCAAAAACAATTTTATGAAATTATTCTCAAACTGACAGGAGTAAAAAATATGAAAAAATTGTTTACCATCGTTTCAGTACTGTTGCTGGCAGTGGCAGTACAAGCAGAAAACCTTATTGAAAATGCCAGCTTTGAAAAAGCCGGAAAAAAGGCTCCGGCAGCATGGGCAAAGATCGGACAGGGCAAGATAACCTTCCAGCAAGGCAAAGGGATCGTCCGGCTTGAATCGCCTGATGAGAAAACTCTGACCACTTGTTCGGCACGCCAAAGCGTATTCAAAAAAATCGTCAAAGGCAAAAAATACCTTTTGCAATGCAAGGTAAAAGGTGATAAATTCAAACCGGGAGCCAAATATGATTACGGTCTGATGCTGATCAATAAAAACTGGAAAGGCAGCTTCGGCACCCGCCGTTTCAAAATCACCGAAACTGCCCCCATGACTATAAAAAAAGTTATAACCGTTCCGGCCCACTGGACCGATGCAATCGTAGTGGCATTCATGGCAAACAGTACCGGAGCTTTGGAATTTTCTGAATTGCAGCTCACTGAAGTACAGTAAAATCTCCCCACCGGAAGTATAACGCCTCAAAAGGAACTGACTCCACCTGTGGCAAAACCGGTAAAATTGAGATACGGTTGATAAAAGCAGCTCTGTTTTTATCAACCGTAACATTTGCCGTGGATATAAAAAACTCAAAAAAACTGCAAAAAAAAGTTGAAAAACTCCACTTGACGCATTATATTTAAGGGATTATTTGTGATAAAGTTTTTTATCAATTCACCAAGCCCGGGGCGGCAACAAAAAAAAGAGCAGTCCGGGCGATAATTTAATAACCTTTTTGACAAAAAGGAAACAGAGAGATGGTCAAACATCTGAACGCGATCCCGACCAAGCACGCCAAGCTGGTCAAGTGGGTGGAAGAATGGGCAGAGCTTTGCGAACCCAATGGCGTCTACTGGTGCGACGGCACCAACACCGAGTATTATGCTCTGTGCGAAGAAATGGTCCAGTCCGGTCTTGCGACCCGTTTGGACAGCAAACTGCGTCCTGACTGCGTGCTTTTCCGCAGTGACCCGTCCGACGTGGCGCGTGTTGAAGCCCGTACCTACATCGCCAGCGAAAAGCAGGAAGATGCCGGTCCGACCAACAACTGGATCGCCCCCGCCGAACTCAAAGCTACCATGCGCGGTCTTTACAAAGGCTGTATGCATGGCCGTACCATGTATGTAATTCCTTACAGCATGGGTCCTGTGGGCAGCAACATCGCCAAGATCGGTGTGGAAATCACTGACTCTGCCTATGTTGTGATCAACATGCATGTCATGACCCGCGTTGGCAACAAGGTTCTGGAAGTCCTTGGCGACGACGGCGAATTTGTGCCCTGCATCCACTCCGTGGGTAAGCCGCTGGAAGCCGGCGAATCCGACAACGGCATCTGGCCCTGCGCCCCCATGGAAAAGAAATACATTGCCCAGTTCCCCGAAACCCGTGAAATCTGGTCCTACGGCTCCGGTTACGGCGGGAACGCCATCCTCGGCAAGAAGTGCCTGGCTCTGCGTATTGCCACTGTTCAGGCCCGTGACGAAGGCTGGATGGCTGAACACATGCTTATTCTGAAGCTTACCAATCCGGAAGGCAAAGTCAAGTATGTTACCGGCGCATTCCCCTCGGCTTGCGGCAAAACCAACCTGGCCATGCTTATTCCTACCATCGAAGGCTGGAAAGTGGAAACCGTTGGTGACGACATTGCCTGGATGAAGTTCGGCAAAGATGGCCGTCTGTACGCCATCAACCCCGAAAACGGCTTCTTTGGTGTTGCCCCCGGTACCTCCATGCAGTCCAACAAGAACGCTATGCTCTCCTGCCGTCAGGAAACCATCTTCACCAACTGCGCGTTGCGTCCCAATGGCGACATTTGGTGGGAAGGCATCGATATTGATCTGGAACCCGGCGAAAAGCTCATCGACTGGAAGGGCAATGTCTGGGAAGCCGGTCAGGTCGACGCCGAAGGCAAGCCCGTCAAGGCTGCTCACCCCAACGCCCGTTTCTCTGCCCGCGGCCGCAACTGCCCGGCTATCGCCCCCAACTGGGAAGATCCCGCCGGTGTGCCCATCGACGCCTTCCTGTTCGGCGGTCGTCGTCCCAGCACCCTGCCGCTGGTCTACCAGAGCTTGAGCTGGGAACACGGTGTGATGATCGGTTCTTCGGTCGGTTCCGAAGTTACCGCCGCTGCCCTTGATGTCAAGGCCGGTACCGTCCGTCGTGACCCCTTCGCCATGCTGCCCTTCTGCGGCTACCACATGGCTGATTACTTTGCCCACTGGCTGGAAATCGGCAAGGTTGCCGGTGCCAAGCTGCCGAAAATCTTCTGCGTGAACTGGTTCCGCAAGACCGCCGACGGCCGTTGGCTGTGGCCCGGTTTCGGCGATAACAGCCGTGTGCTGAAGTGGATCTTTGAACGCTGCGACGGCGAAGGCAAAGCCAACGAAACCGCTATCGGTTTCATGCCCACCGAAGACGCCATCGACCGCACCGGTCTGGACAGCGTTTCCGATGCCGATATGAAGGAACTGCTGGCCCTCGATGTGGAAGGCTGGAAGAAAGAAGTTGCTTCGATCCGCGAACACTATGCCAAGTTCGGCGACAAGATGCCCAAAGAGCTTATCGCTCAGTTGGATGCCTTGGAAGCCCGCCTTGCCAAGTGCTGAATTGCTGAATAAGCAAATTAAGAAAGCTCCGGTTCATTCCGGAGCTTTTTTTGTTTACACCTCACTTGATATTACTTGATAAAGTACCGTTTTTATGCTATATTATACAAATGCAGACTGTTATTATTATTTATGCAAATGAGGTTTTTATATGCAAAAGATTTTATTTTTAGCTTGTTTTATATTCGTATTTTCGGCGGTTGCCGGAGAAACATTCAAACACTCGCTGCCCGCAGGGAAAAAACCTTGGACACATGAAAATTTTATTGCTGGAACGGAAAAATTTTCATTTGTCATTATTCCCGACCGTACCGGCAGCGAACGGCCCGGGGTTTTTGGCCAGGCAATCAAAAAAGCCAATATGTTGCAGCCGGATTTTATTCTGACCGTAGGCGATAATATCCAAGGGGCAACTAATAAAAACAAGCAGTCCATCAAAGATTTACGCGAGCAGTGGCAGGAACTGGCAAACTTTACCGCAAACTCCCAGGCACCATTCTTTTACCTTGCGGGCAATCACGATATATCTTACACCCGTCCGGGATTTCCCCGAGCCAACGAAAACAGCAAAGCAGTCTGGGAAGAGTTTGCCGGAAAAAACACCTATTACTACTTTATCTACAAAAATGTGTTGTTCCTCTGTTTGAACATTATGGAAGGCCGTGATTCCCGCCCCAAGCAGGTTGGCATAACCGATCAGCAGGCAGCGTGGGCGGTCGATGTATTGAAAAAGCACCCCAACGTCCGCTGGACAATGGTTTTACTGCACGCACCCAGCGCCTGGATCAGCGACAGTTACAAAAAAATCGAAAAGGCATTGCGTAACCGCAATTACACCAGCTTTGCGGGGGATTGGCACCACTATATCAAGTTCAAACGGCAGGGCAAAAACCATTATGTGCTTGCCACTGCGGGAGGCGTTTCCGAGTTGCGGGGCATTGAATACGGCGAGTTTGACCATATAACTTATGTAACTGTGACCAAAAACGGTCCGGTGGTAACCAATATTCTGCTGGATGGTATTTTAAGCGACGATGTGGTAACGGCAAAAAATATCCAACGCCACTACACGGAATTTCTGGATACCGAACCCTTTGTTTACGATAAAAAGTATCCGTGGCGTGCCATTATGGATGTATATGCCTTGCACCGGGGCACCGGCAATGAGTATTTCAAGATCGATGGCAATCAGATAACCTTGCCGGGCAAGGCGTTCAAAGGTAAAAATGTTGTAGAAAAAGTTATTGACCTGGATCACCCCTCCCCCGGCGGTAAACTCCTTAAATTGGTAGCTTCCACCCGGGCAGAACTGCCAAAAGGCAAAAACAGCTCTTTCAATGTCCATATACGAATATTGGATAAAGACAACAAAGTGATCAAAAGCGAAGGTTTGACCCTTAAAGAAAACCTTGCCTGGAAGTACCGGAAGAGCTTTATAAAAGTCCCTGCCAACGGCAAAAAGCTGCAATTGGTGCTTTCGGGCGTAAACTTTGACAGCAACTCCATTGGCGAATGCCGCAATATATTTGTTGTTGAAGAAAAAAATTGACAAGTTGCTTCACACACATAAAAGGCATTTTTCTCCTGATCGAAACCGGAAGAAAAATGCCTGAAGATTTTTTGTTGCAGCAAATTATTTGATGAAGTTGGTCATAACCGGTTCTTCTCCAACCGGCAAAGCAACATTGCCAGCCTTTTTGCATTTCAGCAAATACGCCATATTACGCGCCAATGTGCGCATAGTTTGCAAGCCCTCAAGATCCTGCCTGACATCTTCAACAGTAAAACCGTGGGTAGAGTTCCAGTATTGGCTGGAAACCACCGGCATCTGCAATATGGTAAAATATTTGTTCAACCGGTCAAAGGCAGCACTGGCACCTCCCCGGCGGCAATTCACAACGCAAGCGGCAGGTTTGGTTCGGAAATATTTGGCTGCCGAAAAACATACTCTGTCCAGAATTGCACACAATGCGCCTGCCGGACCGGCATAATATACCGGCGAACCGATAATAACACCATCTGCGGATTGCATTTTTTCTACAAACTTGCAATAGAGTTCATCCTTAAAAACGCAACCGTCGGCCTCCGCTTCCCGGCATTTGAAACATGCCGCACATCCCTGGACAGGTTTATTGCCGATCCAGAAGATTTCGCTTTCTACGCCTTCCGCAGCTAAAGTTTGGGCGATTTCGCAAAGAGCAGTAAAAACACACCCCTCCTTGTGTGGACTGCCATTAACCAACAATACTTTCATTTAATCAATATACCTTTTTTGCTTTGACTGAAATGCCAATAATGGTAATTGCTTGAAGCATAACTTTTGCGGAGCCAGCCACAACCACCCTTATTGGCATTTATCCAATGATAAACACTCTTAAAAAATTGAAAATATTCCCATACGCTTATATATCAGGTAATTTTTTATTTACCAGTCAACATTGGGAACAGAGCGTTTTATCTCACCTTACCACACCGGATAGAGGTGATGTATACGCTTGCGGTATTTATCGTGGATGGGTTTATTGTGTTCGTCGCAGCCGGGAATGTTGTTGCTGACCCAGATTTCCGGAGTGCCGCCCTTGGCTTTGATCAAGCGGATGGTTTCGCTCATGATCAAATTCAAGGTATAGCAGGTCAGAATGGTGGCAGTGGGGGTGATTTTTTCTTCAATGCCTTCGCAATCCAAAACTGCATCCGGGTAAGGAACATGGTTATCGATGGCAATATCGGCAAAATCATTGATGTTCTGCTTGCTGGAGTGCCGCCAGATGAAGTTCTTGGGGACTTTCTGGGCAAACTTGTGGGCATTTACGGTAATAAGTTTGACGCCCCGTTTCTGTGCCTCGATCGCCACATCCACCGCAGTAATGTTCAAGCCGTAGAAGTTCACGAGAATAAGCACATCATCTTTGTAAACATCGTAAAAGTTGAGTATGTAAGGAGCATACCCTTCCAGCTTGGCGGTGGTGGGATTTGCCGAAACGATGTTGGTACCGGTGGGGAACATGGCGTTGACCTGGGCAATGCCGCCGGCACGCCAGAAAATTTCCATAGCGGCAATGGCAGAGTGGCCGCCGGCACCGTAAATATTCACCAGTCTGCCTTCAATGACTTTGTCCGAAAGCAGTTCGGCAGCCTTGAGAATAGCTTCTTCTTCTTCCCGCATGATGTCGCTCATGGCGGCAGTTACGATGGCATTGTATTCTTCCATCATCTTGGTCATAATAAACCTCCGTTGTTATAAATTGTTTATATCCTGTACGGATATATGGTGAAAACAAATCTGTTGGTGGAGCTCGTCGGCGATCTCCCGCAATTTTGCCACAATAGCTTGATCATCAAGCTGATGACGCCCGGTAATATAAACTGTTGATACACAAAGAACATTTTTCCCAGTGGCATCCTTTACCGGCACTGCCACACTGGTAAGGCGGCGATTCTCCCGCATGACGACCGCCAATTCCTGCTGGCGGATAAGCTCAAGCTGCCGGAAAAATTTCTCCGGGGTGATAGCTTCCGGCCATTCGGCAGCACTGGGATAACCGATATTCTGCACAATATTTTCAATAACTTCTTCAGATTGCATAGCCAAAAGCAGCCGCCCGGAACTGAGTCGGTACCAGCCGGATTTTTCAAACCAGCGGTCAGCAATGCTCAACTGCACCATGCCTTCCGGCTGAACTTTGGCAAGGGTGATGCGTTGATTGTTGACCACGGCAACTACTACACCCAATTCGCCAAGCTCCGAAGCAATGCAGTCAGCACTGTGCTGGGCAAGCATGTTGAGTATATTCTGCCGGAAATTTCCGCCGGTAAGCTCATAAAGTTTGGGCCCGATGCAATAATGCCCGAATGAAGATTTGGTAAGCAGCTGATTTTCACAAAGAGCACTCAAAATATGGGCAGCATTGCTGCGGGTAAGTTGAGTTCTTTCAACAATTTCGGCAAAAGCAAGAGTACCGCCTTGCGAAAAAAGCTCAAGCACCTTAATAATTTTCGGTAAAACCTTCATATTTCACAATAAGAAATAAGTGTAACGGTAAATAAATTACGGTAAAGAATATACCTTGCCAAATAAGCATATACAAGTTTAATAACAAAAAAAGAGTAAATTTCTCAATAAGAAATAAATCAAGGATGATGCAGTATGCATCAGAAAATAATATTTCAAGAAAAAATGGAAAAATATTTGCAATATCAGTTAAAAGCCATTATATTATGCAACTTTCAAAAAGAAGGGCGATTAGCTCAGTTGGTTAGAGCGTTTGCTTTACACGCAAAATGTCGGCGGTTCGAGTCCGTCATCGCCCACCATCCTTCGCTAAAGCTACGGATGGCAGGCCGTAAGGCTTGCTATCCGTAGATTTTTTTGCGCAAGCAAAAATAAGCGGAGTGTAACGGAGCGTGCGAAGGATGCCCTCCATAGCTTTAGCGGCGGAGGGCTGTACGGCTGAAAATTGCAATAAACATTCAATCGGAGGCAATAACAATGTTTTACACCTATATTTTACGAAGCATTGATCATCCGGAACAACGTTACATCGGTCATACTGCTGATTTGCGGGAACGGTTAATAAAGCACAACAAAGGCGATGTGCCTCATACTGCAAAATTCCGTCCGTGGAAAGTTGAAACATACATTGCCTTTGAATCAGAAGAAAAATCTATTGCTTTTGAACACTATCTCAAATCCGGCAGCGGTCACGCTTTCGCCAAGCGGCATTTTTAATATAAATCACTTTTTTTTTAATTTTTATTCTTGCATTTTACCATTTTGCATGATAATTTATGTCCAAACGGAATGCATTTTGCATTTCAACTTAACAACAGAGGTATAAAAACAAAAACGATAACTGAATAAAAAATTTGGCAAACTGATTGTAAACGTCCATCTCTGAACTGGTACTTCAAAAAAAGGCGTATTGCAATATACTTTTAGAATCGGTGTGTTCGTGCATGATAGCATGGCACATCCCGGTTTTGTGTATATTGCAACGCTGTACCAGGCGTAGAGATGGGCACTTCTTCGGAATGTGCCTCTTTTTTTGTTCAAAATGCAACAGAAAAAGGAATAGCGTCATGGCAGAATTTATCACAAAATGTCCGCATTGCAACAGCGAATTACAAGTACAAGATGAATGGATAGGCATGGAGATCAAGTGCCTGCAATGCGAGGAAAAATTTTGCCTACAAACGTTGTCTGAAGAGCAAACAATTATACCTCCTCAAATAAAATTAGCTCCATTGTTTCTAAACAAATCGACAAGTAATTTGCCCAACCATAATAAAAGTGATGAAGCTTTATTTGATCCGAAAGAAGATAAATTTGTACTGAAGAGCCTTGAAATCTTAAAATTTGTTAATCTTATTTTTACCAGTATAAATATTGGTGTGCTCTCTGCAGCATTAATCGTAGGTTTATGTTTTATCAAAGGTAAAGAATCATTAGTACTAACTTTACTTTTACTATGGCTGTATGGTGTGGTAATTATACTGCTGTTCTATTTAATCGCGAAGATTACACTCAGTTGGTTCCGTGGTATATATCGGAATGTAATGTGGTTTTCTTTTTCACAGACAATGCCCAGTGCTAAATTAAAGAAATAATTACAGGAGGTAACAATGGTTGGTCAATGTCCAGTGTGTAAGGGATATTTTAGTATCCAGCAAGAATGGGTCGGTCAAGAAGCACAATGTCCCCATTGTCAACAGACAATTACGGTTCAAACTGTTGAAACTTCAGGCAAGGATTTGTCAACAGAAACGAAAAAAACGAACATTTTATCGCTTGTGTTATTGATTATCGGCATCATAAATTATTGTGGAGATTATTTAGTATCTATTGTAAATAGGATTCTAGGTTTTTACACTTTTGTAAAATTATGGCACAATGGTCTTTGTTTATTAGTGCCTTTTATTGGTTGCATCGTTTCAATATTCTACTTTATTAATAGCAATAAATACAAAAAAATTCAATGGGAATACTTTGGAATTGTATCTTCTTTTATGACCGTCATATCTTTTTTTATATATAAATTAATTTGGATTGGCGTTAAATTTTATTAACGGAAAACTGATAAAAATTACAGCAACAGATAAAAGGGTGGAAATAACTTATTAAAAAATTACAATACTGCATGGCGGCAAGAATTTGCCGCTTTTTTATTGCAAATAACCGTCTGCGGTGCGACTGTTTTTCGGGGCGGTTTTTATTCTATCGGAATTTACAGACAATTACTTTGAGGTAGAAACTGTTCTCTGTTTTGACTTTTATGCTTTCGGAGATGTTTCCAAACACCATCCGTTTTTCCGGCAAAGGCTTTCGCTCAACCTCTGCCGGAAAACGGATCTTGATTATATTGCCGGGTCAATTCTGTTTTGCAGAATCCTGCCGGTGCTTTTGGCTGTGCTTGTAGAGCCACAGCGGAATTATTATGAATACTACTGTACCGATCAGCAGAAATGCTATATAACCCAATACATACGCAGTGCCTTTTTCCCGGACACCCGGGGTCGGAATAAATCCGGTAATGATCGCAAAAAGCGAAGTAAGGAACGCGATCCCCGAAACCAGCCACATACCGATTTTTCCGCCCGGCACCTTATATGGACGGAGAATATCCGGCTTGCTGTACCGCAGTTTGATCGCCGCTGCGAACATCAGCAGATACATTACCATATACAGTTGCGCCGTAAGAGCAGACATCAGCCAGAACGCACCGCTGATCGTCGGCATAAAAAGTACCACCAGTGCCAGCAATGAAGAGATCACAGCCTGAATTATCAGGATCGTGGTCGGCATTCCCGCTGCATTGCGGCGCTGCCAGAATTGGGGCAAATATCCCTCTTTTGCAACTTCCAAAACCCCTTTTGACGGCCCTAAAACCCAGGTTACCACCATAGTCAAAGCCCCATAAGAAAGCAGAAAACACATGATCGGAGTCATCCACGGAATGTGGAATATCTTGAACATCGCCGCAAATGCCTGATCCGCTCCGGCGGCAAGACTTATTTCGTTGGGGGGAATCACCAATGCAATCGCCAGTGCGCCAAGTACGCTCAACAGAATCACCAGAAAACATGCCGTAAAAATAGCTTTCGGGAAATCCCGTACCGGATTTTTCATTTCTGTAACATGTATTGCCGACATTTCCATCCCCGCCAGCGCCACCATCATTCCTGACAGCAGCATGAGCTGATTCCAGTTGCCGAGTTCAGGGATCAATGCTTCGGCACTGAACGCAATTTGAGGCGTTTTACCCGCAACGATATAGCCGACAGCCATCAGAATTATTGCTGCTCCGGGGATCAGAGTTCCTGCCAATGCCCCCGAACTGCTCAACCATGCCGAAAGCCGCATGCCCCGGAAGTTGAGGAATGTAGCAAGCCACAACATGATCCAGATCGTGATCAGCACAAACCAGCGGTTCTGTGCCCACGCCGGATTGACCACATAAGCTATAGATGACGCTACAAAGGTCAGAACCGCCGGAAACCACGGCAGATTTTCCACCCATTGCATAAAAACCGCCACAAAGCCCCATTGGGGCCCGAAAGCCTCTTTGACCCAAAGATAGACCCCGCCATCCTGCGGCCAACTGGAAGCAAGTTCTGCCGAAACCAGTGCTGACGGTACAAAGAAGCAGATTGCCGCCATGGTAATATAAAAAATCACGCTGTAACCGTATTCAGCTTCCGACGGCAGATTGCGTAAAGATAATACCGCTGCAACTGTCAACAGCGACATGGTCATAACGCTCATATAACTTTTTTTCATACTTTTATCTCCTGAACTTACTTTTTGATACATAAAGTGCGGAAGATTGTCTGTTCACCGCGCCGTTCACGGGTGATACCGTGAATATCGCCTTCATAGCCGGGGAACATATTTTCAAATTTTTCCCGGGCAAGCAGATATTCAGCAATGGCATTGGCTTCGCCGGAAACGGTTTCGCCACCCATCATTACCGGAATACCCGGCGGATACGGCACCAGCATCACTGCAACAGTCCGGTTGTTGATTGCTGATACATCAACCATTTCCACATTGCCGCGTACCACATGTGCCGCCGCTTCAACCGGCAGCATAGCGGGGGTGGGTATAACCTCAAAAGCACGGTGCATTAACTCTATCAACTTATGTTCGCGCAAATAATTGTGCATGGCTTCGCAATGGGATTTGAGAGTTTCGCTGCCATAGCGTTCCGGATAACTTCTGACCAGTTCCGGAAATACTGATTCCAGCGGAGTGTCGGAATCGTAAAGTTTTTTGAATTCAAACAGTGCCGCCAGCAATGAACCCTGTTTGGCGCGGTTGGTTCCGAGCGAGTTCAACAGTAAAAATGAGTAGTAATCAGTTTTTTCGCAGACAATATTGTGTTTGATCAGGAAATTGCTGACGATCGATGCCGGAATACCGCCATGGTCAAGCATATTGCCGGAATTATCAATACCCGGCGTGAGGATCGTGAGCTTGATAGGGTCAAGCATCACATAATTTTCTTCAATATCCTCAAATCCGTGCCAGTTATCCTGATTATTGAGTACCCACGGGGCTTGATTTTCTGCCAGATAAGCGTTCGGACAATCGGCAAACTCCACACTGTTTCCTTTGTATTTTACAGTCGGCGGCTGCCACATGCTGAAAAACCAATCCCCGTTCCGGTGCAGATTGCGTTCCAGATCAGCCATTTTCCGGCGCAGCTGGACAGCTTCCCGAATAATGTCGCCGAGAATCGTTATACCATTGTCCTCCATCATCTTGGTTGCCACATCCAGCGAAGCAATCATGCTGTACTGCGGCGATGTGGAGCCATGCATCATATATGATTCATTGAACAATACCGGATCGATTTGCCGTTCTGAACCATTGCGGATGTGCAGCATCGAAGCCTGTGAAAATGCAGTCAGCAGTTTGTGCGTGGACTGCGAACAGAATACCGGGTGTCTGCAATCTTTTGCCGCCATGCCGTAATGCCCGGTATAAACCGGGTGAAAATGAGCATAAGCATACCATGCTTCGTCGAAGTGGAAATTTTTTATCATTTCATTCCGGCAGCTTTCTGTAAAAATCGCTCCGGTATTGTAACATACGCCATCGTAGGTGGAATTGGTAAGCGCGCTCATTTTTATATGTTGATTTTTATCCGCGATCAAAGGATGTGCCGCGATCCGTTTTTTTATGGAACCGGCTGAAAATTCCGATAACCTGACCGGTCCGATGATTCCTCTGGCATTGCGGCGTGGAATCATATAAACCGGAGTTGCCCCGGTTATAACCATGGCGTAATTGAGCGATTTATGGCAGTTGCGGTCTACCAGGGCAATATCTCCGGGCAGTACCTGACTGCGCCAGATGATTTGATTTACCGTGCTGGTGCCATTCAAAACATAATAAGTTTGATCTGCGCCGAAGACTCTGGCAGAGTTGCGCTCAGCATCACCGGCGGCACCTTCATGATCCAGCAGCGAACCCAGTTCCGGAACCGAAATAGAAAGATCACTGCGGAAAGTATTTTCGCCGAAAAACTTGAACATTGCCACTCCGGCAGGAGCGCGGAGAAAGCCCTGTCCGCCCAGATGACCGGGAGTGTGCCACGCATATTTATAGCGT
This sequence comes from Victivallaceae bacterium, assembly GCA_045585955.1. Classification (GTDB taxonomy): domain Bacteria; phylum Verrucomicrobiota; class Lentisphaeria; order Victivallales; family Victivallaceae; genus SIG78. Next base: position 5,003 of record JAZMZK010000004.1, on the reverse strand, counting down.
TCAGAATACTCCACAAGTTTTCCGAAAAACTCCGGCAGAACATTTTCTGAATAACTCTTGACCCAGTTGGCAATACGCCCGGCAATAAATTCAACAGTATCGGCAGTTTTCCACAGACAATCGTTGATTTTGTTGAGTACGCATTGCGGAAGATTTTCGGTTTCAAGGTGATCGGTCAACAGTATTACCGGAATTTTCGAGTTCCGGTGCCGGATATGTTTCAGCAGAGTTTCCGGAGTCATTTTTTCGCTGTGCTGTTCAAACTCAAGATCCCAGTCGATCACCACGCAACCGATGTCTGCCCGGCTGGAGAATATTTCTCCGGCATCTTCATAGCTTGCAGCAGAAATAACGCTGCAACCGGAAGTCTTCTTTAATTCATTCAGCAGCTCACGCAAGCGGTGTCCCTCATTACTGTCTGCAGAAAATTCTCCGGATACAATCAGTACCGGCCAATCAGCAAGTGTCATTTTCACAATACTCTTTCCTTTTGTTTTACATAGTTTCCGTTTATTTGGCTTCATAAACTGAAACCATATTTTCCATACCATATTGATATGACATATACGAATAGAGTTCCTGATATTGCGTGTAAATAATAAAAAATTTACGGAAGTCAAGCATGAGAAAAGCCGGATTAAAATAAATGCCGGCAACGCGACTGTTTCCCGGGGCGTCTTTTATTTTTGCGGAATTTACAGACATTTCGTTTGAGGTGAAAGTCGTTCTCTGTTTGGATTTTTATGCGTCAAGAGATGTTTTCCGAAGAAACGGCATGGTTCTGCAAAATTGCATTGTCAACAACCATTTTGAGCTTGCGAGAACTATTCTGAAGAATTAAAACACCCTCCAGGATATTCCGTTGCCTTTTCCGGATAGCTTGAACTCTAAAAGTCTACCCGGGAAAGTTTGCCATTTTGAGCGTAAGAGATTTATTCCGAAGAATTAAAACTCCATCCAACTTTTGAAAAAACTGATTGCTATTTTTCAAATCTGTGCTATATTATGTGCGATTGTATTTTTCATATCCGCATTAACGGGATGGGATATGGCTTATCAGCAGGACAACAATGTCCATATAACCTAGGAGAAAACAGTATGAATCCATGGATCCGTAAAGGCTCTGCCATGTTTCTGGCAGCCGGGGCCTTAAGTTTCTGCCCGACAGTACAGGCAGAAACGAAGGTGCAGAAAATCACCTTTATCGAAGACGATGCCCAAAAAAATATGGCATCGAAAATTTACACATTAAAACACACCAAAGCAGCTGATTTGATGCCGTTCGTAAAAAATGCGGTTATCCGTTACTGTTCAGAGTCGAATGTTGCTGCGCTCAATGACATCCACAACAAAAGACAGCTGCTGGCTGTATCTACCGGGATCAACATGATTCCTTATGTTGATCAAATCGTTGCCGCACTTGACCGTAAATCCCCCACTGAAGGGTATTCAAATATAACCGGCAACGGCATTGTGATCGGTACTTACCAGCCCCAGTTCCGGGCAACCCAGGGTATGATAGATATCGTTACTCAAGGTGAAGTTATCAGCAGTCCTAAAGACGGATACTTTGCTCTGGATAAACAGCGCAATATGTTTTACTTCAAAGATATTCCGTCAAAGATTGCAGATATAAAGCAAAAGCTCTCCTGGCTGGATAAACCCGCACCGCAGGTTCGGCTGGAATTATCTGTTTACGAAGTTCGTGACAGCGATCTTAAAGATATAGGTATTGATTATCTGGCATGGAAGAACGGTCCCGGGCTTGACCTTTTCAGCGTGGGCTACAATGCTTTGAGTGTCCGGGCTGCCGAAAAGATCATGGAAACTGTTGCCCAATACGGCATGGATCTTGCCGGTACAGCCACCTACGGGTTTGGCGGCATTTATACGGCGCCTGCATTTGATATGAGTTTCATCAGACTGTTGCAGCAAAATGGCAAAGCCACTGTAAGCAGTACTGCCAGTGTAGCATTGAGCAATGTGCCGGGTAAAACTTTCAGCATAAATTTTGCGCCTGAATATCAGAGTATCACCAAAGATTCCAATCACGCAACTTCGGTTGCGATCGGCGGCGATGCCTCGCTGATGGCCGAACTCAACAACGCTGTTATCACTGCCGGTAAAAATGGTGTAGTGAACTTTACCTACACCATAACCAATAATAATGTTGTTGAGCGCAACAATCTTGGTGCAGAACTTTCTGAATCTGAAACCTTTTCTGCCAGCGCTACGATTCCGTTCAATTCGGAGCAGGTCATTGGCGTCTGGAGCCGCACCAGCGAGGTGGAACAGACTATCGGCGTGCCGTTTCTCTGCGAACTTCCGATTCTGAAATATATCTTTGGCACAACTACCAACAATACCGAAGTCACCCGCTGCATTGTAACCGCCCGTGCGGTACCGCTGGTCTACAACGAAAATCTCGAACCGGGAAAAATTGCAGAATTTGACCAGATTTGCAAAAAATAATTAAAGGATCACATCTATTATGAATAAATATATTGTTATAGGTTGCGCGGCAGCCATGCTTGCCGGATCAAATATTTTTGCCGGCAGTGCGGCAGCTCCTTATGCCAACAGCAGCGTTGACGCACGGCTTAATGTAACGGTAAAAGAAAATACCGATGTAGTGCATTTTGTACGCGATAACGCCGACCCCAATGTAATTACCAAAACTTATCTGGTAAAAAATGTAAATCCCTACGAAATGCGGGCATGTCTGCGGCAGATGGTGCAGACCCGGAAAGTTAATGGCGATAACACCAATATTGATGTTGTGACATTTTCTGACGGTACAAATGTACTGTTGATTTCTGCCGAAGATTACCGCTTTAACGATACACCCAACGCCCAGGGATTTGATTCGATCGTCAGAGAACTGGATAAACCGAAACTGCTTTCAGCCTCCGGCAGAAACAGCTTTGTCTACTCCCCGATCTACCGTTCTTCAGCAGAAATATTGAACATGGTCAAACAGGTTGGTGCCAACACTGTCAGTTTGGTCATGGGGAACCCCGGTGCAACAGATTCTCTGGCAGAAGATCCCGGATTGAATCTGGTATTTTTCCACATTGCTCCGTTCTCGCGCCATACAGTCATGGATGTACTCAAAAATTACGACCAACCCTATCAGCAAGTCAGAGCCAAGGTAACTGTGTACGAACTGTATGCTGAAAACGATACAAAACTGGGATTGGATTTCCAGGCATGGAAAAACAATGAAGGCATCGATCTATTCAGTGCCGGCGGCAGATTTTCCCGCAATCATAATGGTATTGATCTGGTAAGCGGTGCTAAATTCAACGATACGACCTATTTCCAATTCAACCCCAAATGGAATACAAAATATGTGGATTTTCTGACCAGCAAAGGTAAAGCCAAGGTGGTTCATACTTCCGAAATCACCCTTCGCAACAACACTACCGGCGTTATCAAAAAAACCACCCAGGTATTCACCGCCAAAAGTACTCCGGCGGAAGATGCAAGCTATGATGCCGCCAGCTGCGCCTATACTGCGGACAACAATTCTGTCGTAGCCCGGGATTTCAAGGGGCGCGATATTATCCTGAATACCAATGCCTATGGCGACGATCAGGCTGATACAGAAGCGGCCGCCAGCGCAGTCGTTTACATATCCAAGGTAGGCAAAGATAGCAATATCCGTTACAAGCTGCGTTTGGATTCGTACAGCAAAGCCGGTTTTACCATCAATGGCAAAGCAGTCGGCAAACAAATTGAAGCTGCAGTGATCCAGGATGCGGCTGAAACTGCACTTACCGAGTATAATGCAGGTCATCAGCGCGGCAACATCATCAATCTTGAACCCTCGCAGCAGTTTGGCTTCACTCTTGAAATGACCCCGTCAATCAATACGCTGGCAACCCAGCTGCATGTAAAAATCGAAAACTCTTCGCTGATCGGGTATACCTCCGACGGCACTCCGAGAATTCAGAACGGTGCTGCGATTGATACAGATTTTACTATTTCCAATCAGGGAACCAAACTGATCATCGGCGGTATTGAAAAGCGCAGTGTGATGCGTGTTTCCGGCGGTCTGCCCATACTTAAAGATCTGCCGGTCATCGGATGGATATTCTCCACCGAAACCGAAGCCACCAAGCGTTCTCAATTACTGGTAGTAGCAGAAGTGCTCCCCGACACCAAAGCTGATAACTACAAAAAAGCCATACAGTCTGTTAAAGATAAACTGACCGGATCCGGCGAAAGCAACTCTTACGGATACCGTCAATATCTGCTCGACTCTGACCGGTAAAGCAATTATATTGCTCAAAAACTGCTGCAAACTTTCAGCGTTTGCAGCAGTTTTTTTATATTGCTTTAGCGTAAAAAAACTACCGGCTGAGCCGGTATGTAGCCGAAATAGCTTTAGCTTAAAGATGACAAAGTCATTAATCAAATGCGAGCATTTGATGACATTGAATAATGTTAGTTGCAACTATGAGTTTGTTATGTATTACTGCATTTGCAGTTGTAGGACAGTAGTTGCAAGTGGTAAATAATTCAAAGCCCGTGTAGGGCTGCCGGTACCATCGCCTTGAAGGCGTGGTGCATACCACCGGCTAAGCCGGTGGTTTTGATTTGTCGGTCACAGTATATATAAATGACAAAACCTGAAAAATATAACTGTTGCTTTTACACTGTAAAAGTATTACAGTAAATCATCTCTCCGGCAGGTACAGACAGGCAAATGCCAGCGTAGCTCCGAGAATATAACTTGTGGCTAAAAACCGCCGGAAACGAGGGCAAGAGATTTATTATCCTGGCGCCAGTAAAACAACTCCATATAAATATGATGCTTACGAGTTGCAGAGCAGCCCAATGAACTGTTTAAAAAAGAATGCTTTGTTCCCGATAAAGGTTGATATGGGAGCCTTGGGGAAGAGGGAAAAACCTTTTTAAGGAAAGGTTCTTTCCCTCTTCCCCAACTTGTCACGGCGTAGCCCGCAGGGCGAAGACGGAACCCCATCACCCTTTTCCAA
>JAZMZK010000003.1:0-25784 GCA_045585955.1 Victivallaceae bacterium | reverse complement strand
GTCACAGCTAAAAACGGAATAAAAGGGAGCGTAAAACGCGACCGGTTATGCCGGATTTTAGCTTGACTGCGGAAGGGTTCGGATGTATTACTCCGTCCGCACTCGTTTTTTTCATTTTTTCATACTATTTTTTACACTATCCAGATGTTACATTTCTACACTGTTGAGTTCCATGATCGCCATAAAGATCGCCAGCACCACGGTCATTACCACCAATGCCAAACCGACGATCACCAACGGTTCAAACATGCTCAAAAGCCGCTTGATCTGACGGCGGGTATCTTCTTCCACATGACTGGCAGCTTTCATAAGCATAGAGCCGGATGTACCCGATTCCTCCCCTACCCGCAAACGGCTGGCAAGGCCTTTGGGCAGATATTGATTATCTTCCATAGCTGCCGAAAGTTTCAGCCCGCTTTTGAGCTTATTTTCCAACTCCGCAAAGCTGTAACGGATCACCGGATCTTGGATGACCTTTACGGCAATGCGTACCGTTTTGATTATATCCACATGATTGCTGATGAGAATTGCCAATGTGCGGACAAATTTGCCCATTTCTACTGAAGTATGCAACGCTCCGAACAATGGCAGACTCAAGATGATTTTTGCTTTGATCTCCGCTAACTTTTCCCGCCCCAGCAGGTGCGGCAAAGCTATCCCCCCGGCAACCACTGCTATTACCAATATTATCCCGCCATAGACTATAACATTACTCATATTCATCAGAAAAACCATGGAGCCGGGCAAATCACGCCCCATATTTTCAAACTGCGTAACGAATCTGGGCACGAACACTGCAAACATCAATATCGTTACCAGTATCGCCACAGCCAATACCACAACAGGATAAATGGAGCTGGTGACGATAAAATCCTTGAGCTCCCGGCTTTCTGCCATAAATCTGCGTAATTCTTCCAGCACTTCCGGCAAGCGGCCGGTTTCCTCGCCGGTTTCGATCAAATTGGCGTAATAGCCGGGAAAGACTGCTCCGTAACTGCGGATGAGTTCCGAAAATTTTCTGCCTTCGTGCAAGCCTTGCCGCAAAGTCTGGATAAATTCGTGTTGTTCATCATTGGCGGCACCTTCGGCAATGATCGCCAGTGCCCGCTCCAATGGAATAGCTGAATTGAGCAACGCCGAAAGCTGTTCGGTCATATCCAGCACATCTATTTTACTGCGGTGCAGAAAGCCTCTTTCGCTTTGTGCGGGATCAACTTCCCGGATAAATCTTACCGGCAAAAGGTTCATCCGCCGGAGCTTCTGTTCTGCTTCACGCAGATTTTCCGCTTCGACGGTCACCTCTTTTGCCGCTTCGCCCGGAGCGATGGCTTTGTATAAATATAATGCCATAGAATTTATCAACCTTCAGCAGTGCTTCGCAGCAATTCTTCGGCAGTGGTTATGCCTGCTGCCACCTTATCTTTGCCATCTTCCAACAGAGTTTTCATGCCGTTTTTCACTGCGATTTTTTCCAAAACCGAACTGGGCTGATTGTGGCTGATGGCTTCCCGCAGCTCATCATTGACCCGCAAAAATTCGTAAATCCCTGTTCTGCCCCGGAATCCGGTACCGTTGCAGTTACGGCAGCGGTTGCCCGCCTCGTCTTTGCCCGAACCGTTGCAGACAGTGCAGACTTTACGCACCAACCGCTGGCTCATTACCCCAAAGAGTGCCGACGCTACCAGAAAGCCTTCCACATTCATATCGATCAAACGGGTCACAGCTCCCACTGCATCGTTGGTATGCAAGGTGCTTAACACCAAGTGCCCGGTCAAGGCGGCGTTGATGGCAATATCAGCGGTTTCCCGGTCACGGATCTCCCCAACTAAAATCACATCCGGGTCCTGACGCACAATGGAACGCAAGCCGGAGGCAAAGTCCACACCGATCTGGCTGTTGACCTGCATCTGGCAGAGTCCGGGCATCTGGTATTCCACGGGATCTTCGACCGTGATGATCTTGCGTTTATTGTCGTTGAGCTGATTTATCACGCTGTAAAGGGTGGTGGTCTTACCCGAACCGGTGGGCCCCACCACCAGGATCATGCCGTGGGGTATTTGAATAAGTTCATTAAAATCGTTGAGCATGGTTTGCGACATACCCAACGCCCGCAAATCGTATGCCACAGAAGCCTTGTTGAGCAAACGCAAAACTATGCTTTCGCCGGTCAGGATCGGGATCGTGCTTACACGCATATCCAATTCGGTACGCCCCAGCTGAAAGGTGGTTCGACCGTCTTGCGGCAAGCGGCTTTCGGCAATGTTCAAGCCGGAAATAAGTTTTATGCGGCTGGAGATCGCCGGAAAATCCCGGATGGGGGCAGATAATATTTCAGTAAGCACACCATCCACCCGGCAGCGAACCACCACCCGGTCTTCGCCGGGCTCCACATGTATATCGCTGGCGGAAAGTTCAACGGCTCTCGAAAATATATCGTTGACCATCCGCACGATCCTTGCTTCGCCCGCCATAGAACGCAGGGCATCTTCGCTGTCGGCATTGATTGCCTGCTCTTCTTCTGCATCTTTATAAACGCTGTTGACCAGCCGTTCCAGCAATGTGGGTCTTATAAGCATAAATTCCATGGAGCGTTTGAGCTGGCGGTTCACGATATAGGTGTTGCGTTCCAGCTTGTAAGGGTCGGAAGTGTAGACTTTCATGGTATTTTCATCCCACTCCACAGGGATCATGGCGTTTTCGCTTAAATATTCTGCGGAAATTGCCGGGTAACGCTCCGGAGGAGTCAGAGTTTCTTCATCGGGTACACTCAAACCAAAATTTTCCGCATAGATTTTCAAAAGCTCCGGCTCGGTGCAAATACCTTTTTCCACCATAGCCTGATCGGCAGCACTGTGGTCAAAGTTATGCTCGGCAAGCAGCGAATCATATTCTGCAAAAGTTTCCGACAAGCGCTTTTTCAAGAGCTCAAAAAGCTCGGCTGATAATGCTGAACTCTTGCTGAAATCTGCCGGAGCTGCGTTATTTTGCGTTCCATCCATGAGCTTACTTATCCTTCTTGGCAGTCGTGGCTTTTTCTGCCTCAAGAGCATTCTTTCTTTCGGCTTCTTTCTTCAGCTTTTCGGCTTCCTGCTGCAAACGCTTTTCGGCTTTTTCTTTTCTGATGCGTTCTTCCCGTTCCAGGTCTATCTTGTGCGCTTCGGATATTTCTCCTTCAAATTTGCTCAACTCTTTGACTGCCTGATTGTAACGCTTGATCATATCTTCGACTTTACCTTTTTCGTCCACAATATAACCGGTTACCAGCACCAGCATTTCGGTACGGGTCTTGGATTTATTGGTGTGGCCCAGCAATCTGCCCAGAAATGGAATATCGGAAATGATCGGAATACTGTTGAGGTCGTCGGTATTCTTTTCCTGGATCATACCGCCCATGATCATGGTTTTGCCGTTGCCGATGGTCATAGATGTTTCGATTTCCCGCATCTGGATAACCGGAGTATCTTTAGCTGTGGAAATAGTGTTGGTCACCGGTTCAGATACTTCCTGTTTGATTTCAAGCGAAATAAGGTCACTGCTGGTCACTTGCGGAGTCATGGTCATAATGATCCCGGTTTCCCGATAGTTGTAAGTATTGGTTACCTGCCCGGAAACAGATTCGGAACTGCTGACCGATCCGGTTATCAACGGTACATCGTTACCGATCTGGATCTTCGCTTCGGTATTGCTGGTAACCAAAAGCTGCGGACTGGAAATGATCTTGATCTTGTTCCGGGTCGCCAATGCCTTGATATGTGCAAACTTTTCGTCAGGGTTACTGGGATTGGCTATGTAAAAATTCCCACCGGTATTTTCAGTCATGGAACCGGCTTTGATACCATCATAATTAGTGCCTACCGAAGTCATTGCACTGCCGCCGGTACCTTTGTAATTGAATTCCATACCAAATTCATTGCCGTCGTTGAGCGATACTTCCACAATAAGCACCTGCAAAAGCACCTGCGCCGGTACTGAATCCAACCGGGTCAGCAATGCTTTCATCACCCGGTATACCCGGGGAGTAGTACGGATGACCAGCCGGTTGTAAATGCCGTCGGCAAAAATCCTTACCGGTGTGGTAAATATGTTGCTTTGCACCGTAGTAGTGGTGTTCAAATCGTTGTTGGTACCGGCACGGCTGAATTGAGCGCTGCCGGTATTGCCGGCATTGGCAACTTTGGTGGTCTGGGTGGTAAGCTGCTGGGTACGGGAGTTGCCGCTGGAAGTATCAACTGTCAGTGTTGCGCCCTGGGTGGTAAAAATCACCGACAAAGCCTGGGCAAGCTGTTGAGCCTTGCTGTTGGCTACTTTGTATACATAGACCCGTTCCTCTTCGTCGCTGTCGGTGCTGTCCAGCGCCATCACCCACTCCCGAACCAGATTCACCACCTCTTCGGTAGCCGCTGATGTTACCAGAAGCTGCAAGCGGTCGATACCGGTAATGTAGACCGATCCGGGAGTTTCCCCCCGGGTATTGGCTGTTGCAGCAGTAAAGCCCAGTACCGGCAAGACCTGCGAAAGGTCGGCGGCGATCTTGGAAGGCTGCACATTTACGCAAGGTATGACCGCCCGGGGCCAGTTGCGGCGGCCGGGATTGTCGATGATTTCCAATATACTCTGCAATTTGGGTATATTGTCGCTGGAGTCGCAAATCACCAACATCGCCGGACGGCTGCCTTCAGCAATAGTGCCGCCCACCATCAAAAACGGGCGTAATTGAGTCAGCGCTTCCCGGGCAGTGATATTCTTGAGCATGTGAAAAACTATTTCGCTGTTGCCCGTACCTTTATTGGCGACCCGCAAGCTGCCCTGTTTGGGGGTTTGGGCTGCCGAAACGATCCGCAAAAGTTGACCATCTTTGTAAGCTGCGGCATTGGCAAGCTGGAGCATGCGGTCAAAGGTTTCCCACAATTCCCGGCGGGTCAGCGTGGAGTTTACATTGAGTGTTACAGTAGTACGCAAGTCGCTGCCGGCAACAAAGTTGAATTCCAGCACATCAGCAAACGCCGAAAGCACATCCAATATGGGTGCCGAAGCAAAACTCATGGAAACTTCCACTTTATCGTCAGCATCAAACAGGATAAAATCTTCGTAGAAGCGGCTGTTTCTGGCACCCGGCTTGCCTTTATGGTCGGCGGCAGCGTTCTTTTCTGCCGGAGTTTTCTGGTACTTATCTTCGTAAAGAGATTGAGAAAGTTTATCGGCTTTCTTTTTCAAATCGTCGTTGGCTTTACCGGCAGTATCAACATCGATATTTTCCGGCAATTTTTTGTCGGGCTCTTTATAACGCTCGTTGTTGTTGCGTTTGACAAAATCAAATTTTTCATCCGGATCGTCGGTTTTTTCTTTGTCCAAATCCGGCAATGCTTCGCAGGATGCTATAAGCGGCAATACCATCATGGCTAAAAGCACTCTGAATAGAGAGTATGGCTTTTTGAATTTTTTCTTCATACTTTTTCCTTTTGACTTTATCTCTGAATATTTCTTATTATTACACTGTTACCGCCCCCGCCGATTGGTGGAACCGCGGGAGCTTGTGGAGCTTGATCGGTTGTTGTTCTGCTGCATCATACGCATCATATTCATCTGCTGTCGCTGCTGCATGCCGATCGACTGCTGCATCAAATTAAGCATCTGCTGCATGGGGTTGGTGTTGCGGCGGGCGGTGTTCCTGGTCGTATAGCCTTGCGAGGAATACGCCAAATCCAAAGTCATGCGGCTGGCTCCCCGCATCAATATTGCCTGATTGCCGTTTATTTCGCTTAAAGTGTAACCGTTGGGCAAAGTATCGCCCACCCGGAAAAATTGTTTTATGGGCATATTGCCCCGACGGACTCCACCCTTGCTGGTGATGATCGCTCCTTGCGTTTTATTTACCCGGTAGATACCAACTAATGTATAGGTTGCCCCTCTGCCCCAGGCGGCACCGCCGGTGCGTTGGGTATCGAATACATTCTTTCTGACAATAGTTGCCGCCGCTTCTTCGCTGCCGGGTACTTTGAACTTTGCCGGAGCGGGGGCTGTTGCCGCAGTCACGCTTTTGGTGCGTTTTTTCTTTTTGCCGACTTCCAATTTTACATCATTACTTCCGGCAAATGCCCCCCAGAGAGAGATCGCCAGCAGAAATGCCAGTATCACATTACCGGCTATCAGAAGTTTCTTCATTTTTTCGCCTCCTTGCCTTTAGCGGGTTTGGAGTCTTCTTTACGCATGCTCTCTGCCTCGGGCCGTTCATCGTTGGCACAGCGTAAAGTACCGCTGAAATTCAATACCATCATACCGAACATATTAGCATTACGGCACTCAAACCGCCGCCAGTAAAGTTCCGGCTTGATCTTATCTACCGCCAGCAGGAAATTGGTAAGTGTATCAATATCGGTCATTACCGAAACATCCACCTCCAGCAGCGAAAGATCTTTATTGAAGTTGGTCTTTCTGACTGTACTTATATTGTTCAACCGCAAATCCATATCTTTGGCGGTCTTTTCGATCAAAGCTCGCAGTTCCACTTCGGGTATGCCGTTTACCGACTTTTTCCATGCACCTTTGAATTTGCTTTCGGCAATTCCCCGGACTATATCCAACTCGGCAAGCTCGGCTTTCAACCGTTCCTGATCCTGCTGAAGTTTCTTCAGCTCCCGCTCCAGAGTGTTTTTACTGCCTTTGCCGGGAAAAAGCGTACCCAGATCGCCGCCGAATTGCACCAGCAAAAATAAAACGCTGGCAATCAAACCTGCCACGCAGAAGATCCGCTGCCCTTTCCGGGATTTCCAGAAAGCCTTGCTCAATATATTATTATTGCCCGGAGTGGTCATTTTTTACTCTTTGCTTTCTTGTTTTTGGATTTTTTTACCGGCAAAACCGATGGCTCAATGATGGAAAGTTTCACATTGGCATTGGTGAAATTATTGCCCGGATTGGTCCGCTGGGAGGCACTCAACACCTTGAACCCCGGCAAACGGTTGAAGAACGATACCAAATCTATTTCAGTAGACATAGTCTGCAAATTCATATCAACAGTACCTTCATTCCAGCGGAAATTGGTCATAAGTACATCGTCGGGCAGTTTTTCAGATAAATACCCCAAATAGCCCAGACACTCCCGGCTGCCCAATTTCAGCTCGGCAGTTCTTTGAGTTTCTTTAAGCTGTTTTTCGCCGTTTTTGACCTTTTTCCGCAGCTCCTGCACTTTGCTGCGGAGGTTGTTCACTTGTGCCGATAAGCGGCTGTGCTCCCGAAAACTGCTTACAACATCTCCGGCATAGCGGAAAACATTGACCCCGATCAACAGCACCGCCAGCAGAGCCATCACCCGCAACTGGGTGCGGAATCTTGCCGGACGCAGAAAATTCGGCAGCACGATCACGCCGGGAAGTACCGAATTACGGCCGAAGAGCGATCCGGCGGCATAGAGTGCTGCCATTACTGCCGTGCGGTATTCTGAAGGGTACTCTCCGGAACAATGCCGGGCAAGGATTTCGTCAAGTTCACGGTTGCAAACATTGCTGTCGCTTATTTGCCATGAACCACCTTTCCAGCAGAAATTTTCTTCCATGCAAGGCAGCTTTACTGCTGCATTGGCGGGCAATTCATTGGGCAAGGTCAGCAGTGGATTTATCATTACATCGGGTTTGTTCCGCAAAGGAGCTATCTGGTTGCACACTTTGTGCAGACTGCTTTCGGGAAAGACCGCACACCGCACCTTTACCATGCCGCTGTCGTCTGCCGGAGCAGTTGGCACAAACTGCAAACGGAAATCTTCCGGCACACTCAAAAGCTGCCGGGGCACTTCAAAACGCAACGCTTCCCGCATAACATCAGCCGAGGCATGAGGCAAACTTGTTTCAAAGATCTCACTCTGTTCTGGCTGGATGGCCAGCACTAAATATACTGAATTATTTACCGCCAGCTCTTTAAGAACCACATCGGCAGCACGCTGCCACGAAGCATGTTCGCTTGAAGCATACTTGACAATTTCGTAACCGCTGCGTTTTTTCTGCCGCAGCCTTACACCATATACGCACTGAAGTTTTTCATCGTAAGTCAGTGCTGCTATTTCGGGAGCCCCCAGCAAACTCATCGCTTTACCTCCGGCCGCCCCAATTTCCCATCCGGCCGCCGCCGAAGGGGTTGTTGCCGCGATTCATTCCCCAGGGGCGTCCATTTTGCTGCTGTTGCTGCGGGGGAACATATTCGTAATTAAGTTCACGATGGCCGCCTGGCATACGCAATTTTGCTTCGGAAAAAAGTTTACGCAACTCCTCACGGGCGGTATCAGGATCGGTCTTTTGCAGTTCTTCGATTTTCGCCATTTTTTCCGGATAACGCACTTTGAGTTCTCTCATAACATGTTGGGTAGCACGGCGGTTGCGGTCACGCAAAAATTTCTCGTTGTTCACAGCTTCGCCAAAAGCTTTTTTCATCAGCTCCTGCAATTGGGCTTTGGCTTTTTCGGGGTCGGAGCTTTTGAGTTTTTCGTATTCGGCAAATTCAGTGGGGTATTTGGCTTTCAACTCTTTGAGCTGTTCTTCAGTTGGTTCAATATTGCGATGACCACGGGAGGTCATCCCCCGGTCAGCCATAGCTTTCCGCATCAGCTCCCGCATCTTCTCCCGGGCTTTTTCCGGATCGCTATCACGGAGTTTTTCGATTTCCGCATACTCTTTGGGGTATTTGCTTTTGAATTGCTCCATAAAGTTGCCGCCCCGGCGGCCCATACGCCCTCCCCGCCCGCGGCTGCGGTCACGGTCGGATGATGATCTGTCGGAGCTGTCAGCAGTTACCGCCAGACAGCACACTGCAAGAATCAAACTCAAAAAATATTTCATTGGCTTCTCCATTGTATAAAAAACATAATTTTACAATATCTTAATGTATGCCAGACTTGATTTATTGCAAATAAAAGTTATATTTTTATACAAAACATTTACTTTTTTTTTCTGATTTGAAGTATGAAAAAGCTTTTACAACCGATTTTTCCGGAAAATATCCGCTGTATTGCCGTTACCGCTCCGGCGGGGAAAGCCGCTCCGGCGGCTCTTGAACTGGCTCTGCAAGAGCTTGCACAAGTTGTAAAAGTCAAGAATTATATAGCACAAGCTACTGATGATACGCCATCTTATCTGGCAGCAGATGCAGCGGCAAGGATAGCGTGTTTCAATAACGCAGTGAACGACCCGGAAGTGGATTTGATTGCAGCCGTGCGGGGCGGTTTCGGTTCTGTGCATATATTGCATAAAATTGATTACGACACTTTGCGTAAACGCAATTTGCCGGTTATGGGTTACAGCGATATAACCAGTTTGCATTGTGCCATGCTTGCAAAAAATGCCGGAGTGCCCATAGCCGGCAGCAACCTTATGCAGTTTGAGGAAGTTGTTAAAGATGATTTAAGTATTGCCAGCCACCACTTGGCGTTGCAGAACAATATAAACCCAACGGTTTTACCGGCTCCGGAAATCCAAGCGGTCAATGAGCTTGCGGCAACTCAAAAAGTTTCCGGCAAGGCGTATGCGGCAAACCTGACAGTGCTTGCCAGCTTGTGCGGTACAGAGTTTATGCCCGATTTCAGCAACCGCATATTAATCATCGAAGATGTGAACGAACCGGTTTACAAGCTCGACCGCCTCTTGTACCAGCTTTATTTAAGCGGGGTATTGAAGGATTTGCAGGCACTGGTATTCGGCAGATTTACCGGCGGAGAAAATTCTCCGGAAGTTCTGGACAAACTCTTTGCAAGTTTTGCCGCCCAGCTCCCCTGCCCCTGCTACAAAGACTTTGCGTTCGGGCACGAATTCCCCATGATCGCAGTAAATGCCAATCACACGCTGACATTGCAAAACAATAAAGCACCGGCGTTTTCGCAAGAAAGCTGAATAAACACGCCCCACGCCCCCCCCCGTCTGACTGATTTCAACTGTTGGTTCTGCTGAAGAAACAGGTGCTATTTATAGAATTGAAATTGATCCGACTGTAAAGAATAAATTTAATTATGTAAGATCGGTTTTTGAAATAACTGCCAGTCAATATGAAAAAGATAAACTGGCAGAGTTCCCGGTACTACAACCGTCCCCAACTGAAGATAATCAATCAGCGGGTAGAACTCTTGCCAGTTTCTTGAGGTACGATAACACAAATTCTGAAAATGTCAAATCTGAAAATGATAATTTACGGTTTCTTTTGGCGGAGTTTTCGGAGGCTGACCGGCGGGATATTACTTTGATCCTTAAACCTTTTGTGGGGTTTGATGAGGAAAATGGAGATATTTTCCGTATTGAAATAAACCCCAGAGTTACGGGGCGTGCCAATCATATACGGTCTGTTTTTAAGATAAATGCCAAGCAGTACGAAACAATAAAACTGGCAACGCCACGGGTACTACAACCCTCGAAAACCGCGACCCACGATGGGGCGGCGGCAACTATGACTCTTGCCAGCTTCTTGAGATACGATAACACAACTTTTGAAAATGTCAAATCTGAAAATGATAATTTCCGGTTTTCGGTCAGTCCGGTTTATACCGGGTCGGCTGTCTTTTATACGCTCGAAGCTCATGATCTGGATATTGAAAAAATAAACCCGGAAACTGAAAGCTCCCGGGGTGGCGTGGTGAAAGCGGCATTACCCGGGCGATCACCTGCTATTAAATTTAGCAGCTTTTTTGAAAAATTCAAGCCTGTTGATGATCTTTTAGGACTTAAATATAAAAATAAGTATCCAAATATCCGGTTTTCGGTCAGTGGGGATGGAACGGATTTTAACGGAAATGAACGGAATGGTACGGAGTTAAACGGACAAAAACTTGATGAGGATTATTTTGCAGCTCTTGAGCGTGGCGATTTGCAAGCATTAGCAAACATGGACAGGTTATTTGCTAATGCTGTTCTTACGGAAGATCGCCCCGACAGGAATAATGCCCCCAATATTGTTTCTATAAAACGGTTTTCGGCTCCTTTTTACACAGATAGAGGATTTGCAGAGGCAAGATTGACTGTTAAGGAATCTATCGAACACGGTCATAGGATATATTCTCTGAAACTTGATGAAATAAAAAAACCGTCAAGTCCAGATAAAGGGGGACTTGATGAACAAGCAAACACCCCGGCACTTGACGGATGCGATAAGTTAATTCAAAAAATTAAAAATGCAAGTGCAAAAATAAAAAATCGTAAAAAAGATAATTTCCGGTTTTCGGTCAGTCCGGTTTTTACCGAAGAAGAAATAATAAAACTCGGAAGCCAACAGACTGATGCAGCACTCGATATTACGAGCCGGAAATACAGGAATGCTTCCGAGTTCTATCGTAATATAATAGCCCAGGAATTGAATTACAAGCCGGATGATAAAAAAAATGCAAATAATTTCCGGTTTTCGGTCAGTGGGGATAGAACGGATTTTAACGAAAATGAACGGAATGGGTTTGTAGAAAGTATTGACCGGGATGGACTGCCAGATCCCATCATTACCCAAAAGGGGGCAGCAGGCAGATTTTCTGCTCTTCCGGCTGCAACTACTATACCACAAACTTCTGAAAATGCAAATAATTTCCGGTTTTCGGTCAGTGGGGATGGAACGGATTTTAACGGAAATGAACGGAATGTAACGGATAATCCCAACTTCAAGCGGTGGTTTGCTGACAGCAAAGTCGTTGATGACAACGGCGATCCGACCTGTCCGACCTGTCCGACCTGTCCGACCTGTCCGACCTGTCCGACCTGTCCGACCTGCCCGACCTGTCCGACCTGTCCGACCTGTCCGACCTGCCCGACCTGTCCGACCTGTCCGACCTGTCCAACCTGTCCGAGTTGTCCGTTTTCTACTTGGACTGCATCTTTTTTCTGCCTTTGCAGATGTAGTAATCGTAAGCTATCAAGCCAGCCAAAATCACATAACATACCGGGATCGCCAGAAATGCCATCCTTAAACCCCATAAATCCCCGGCTTTGCCCATTACCATACTTAAAAATCCGCAGCCGGGCACCCCGGCACAGGATAACAGGATATACAATGTGGTACTGTCCAGATGATCCAACCGGTCAACAGTGTAACTCTGCACGCTGGGCCAGAATGGTGCACTTGCCAACCCGACAAAAAACAGCAGCACCATTACTCCTGCCATGCTGCCCATAACCACAAATAAGCAGGATAAAATCGCTCCGGCTACTGCCGAAATCATTATCAAGTGCGGAAGATTTTTCTGACTTATCAAGATACCGCTGCCGGTTCTGCCGATCATCATGCCCGCCGAAAATACTGCCGTTGCCAAGCCGCCCACTAATGGCGAAGCGTTGTATTCCAAACGCAAAAGCGATGCACACCAGAATGTGGCTCCGAACTCACCGCCCCCCGCAACGAACATAGCAAAAAAGAAGAGCCAGAACTGTTTGCATTTTACAATATTCCACGCCTTTTTCAACGCCCCAGGAGCATCAAATCTGCCGATACCTTCCAGTTGGCTGATCCTTTTCTTACCCCGGATAAAGAGCATCACTGCCGGGATCAACGCCCCTGCCGCCACGATCACGCAAAGTATCCGCCACGACACATTGCAGCTCAAAAGCCAGCCCAACAGCGGTATGCAGCCAAAAATCCCCACCGACCAGAAGCCGTGAGAAAAATTCATATATCTGCCCGGCTCATTATCTTTGTGCAGTTCGCCGATAAAAGGGGTTGCCAGCCCTTCCACCAATCCTTCGCCGATACCGGCAATGATCAGCACCACCAGCAGCATCCAGTACCATTGACTGAATGCCGCCAGCAAGATCCCCACCGACATAAAAATCGCCGCCATCGCCAGCGATTTACGCAAGCCGAAGCGGCAGGCAAGCATACTGCAAACAAACATTGCCCCCACCATGGTCGCACTGCGACCCGCTTGCAATATACCGCCGGCGGACATGCCGCCTTTATCCAGATCAAAATTCAGATCCTGTGCCACTTCCACCAGCACTACGGGTATGATCAACGAACAAACGGCGTATGCCATAAAAAGCAAAAACGCCGCATAATCAAATCTGCCGAACTTCATAATAACTCTTCATCCCAACTCAATACATCCATTGCCGCATCGTCCCAGAAAAGCAATCCGGCTTGGGTCAATGCTATATGATCATTTTCCAAACACCACCACGCCGGATTTTCTGCGGCACAGTTTTTACACATTTTATACATTTTATCCCAACTGCCGGGATAAAGTTTCTCCCAAATATTTTTCTGCCAACCTTCAACAGTCCGCAAATTGACTGCAAAAATCTCCAACAACCTCTGATTTGGAGTTATGCGGTCAAACTCCGGAGCTGTTCCGGCAATAAAATCATCTATGCTTTCCGCAAAATTATAGCGGTCAACACCGTTGAATCCGGCTGCCGCCGCCCCTGCCCCCAGCAAAGTATCGCCCCGCCACACATTTACATTGTGTCGGCAATGAGCATCACTCTTTGCGTAGTTGGAGATTTCGTAGCGGTTTATGCCGTATTCAGAGAGTTTTTCGCCGATAAACAACCAGCAATCTGCCGCTTCGCTGTTATCTGCCACCGGCGAATTCAAACCCAAACGGCTGTTTTCTTCGGCGGTCAGCGAGTAGCACGATAAGTGATCGGCTCCATGCTCCACCGCCAATCGCAGATCCTCTGCCAAAACCTTTTCCGGAACGCCAGCCACACCGTAGATCAAATCTATATTGAAATGCCGGGCACGGCGTTTTTCCAGAAGTTTGAGGGCTTTTTGCAAGTGTTCGCTGCTGCATTTACGCATGAGCAAATTCCGGACGCTTTCGTCAAAACTCTGCACGCCCAAACTCAAACGGGTAGCATATTCATTCAAAACCGACATCTTATCGACGGTCAACAGCTCCGGATTGAGTTCGCTACTTACTTCGCAGTCATTTGCCAGCGGTACGATCTTATACACAAACTCAAAGAGTTCTGCCATTTCTTCGGCAGTCAGGAAATTGGGAGTACCGCCGCCGATGTAAACTGTTTTGAGCGGTACGGAAAATTCCTGCTGCTGCAAAAAATCCTTTACCGCAGCAAGATAATTTTTCCGTATCGCCGAACCGCATTGAGTTTCCGAATAAAACGCACAATAGCCGCACTTGCTGACACAAAATGGTATATGTATATACAAATTGTGCCAGCACTTTTCCGGAATCAAACGCATAGATCAGAATTCACGGTAGACCCACACACCGTCAACCATGGTGCCCACGGCTTTGCCCTTGCATTTTTTGCCGTCAAACGGGGTGTTACGGCTCTGGGAGCGGAATGTGTTTTTATCCACGGTAAATTCAAGCTCGGGGTCGATGACCGTTATATCAGCTGCTTTGCCGTTGGCTAAATTATAATCTTTCATCAACAGCACATCCGCCGGGCCGGTGGTGAATTTAGCTACCCACTGGGGCAGAGTCAATACTCCGGTATGTACCAATTCTGTAAGCGTTACCGGTACAGCAGTTTCCAGACCGATGATGCCGAAGGGCGCATAGTCAAACTCCACCGTTTTGCTGGTTGCCGTATGGGGGGCGTGGTCGGTGGCGATAACAGTAATGGTATCATCGGCAAGACCTTCCAGCAACGCCTGCCGGTCAGCTTCCGAACGCAGCGGCGGATTCATCTTGTAGTTGGTATCAAAGCTCTTGATGCACTCATCGGTCAAGGCTATATGATGTGGAGTAGCTTCGGCGGTAACTTTGATGTTGCGTTTGCGGGCATCACGCACCATACGCACGCTTTCGGCGGTGCTCAAGTGCTGCAAATGTACATGCCAGTCGATGGCACGGGCAAGCATGATATCACGGGCAACGATCAACTCTTCAGCCAAAGCAGACATACCTTTGAAGCCCAGCAGAACCGACCACTGACCTTCGTGCATAACGCCGCCGGCTGCCATATTCTTTTCTTCACAATGATCCATAATGGGCAGTTCAAAGCTCTTGGCGTATTCCATAACATGCCGCATCAGGGCACTATTTTGGATGCATTTGCCATCGTCGGTCAACGCCACAACTCCGGCACTTTTAAGTCCGCCGATGGGTGCCATTTCTTCGCCAGCGAGATTCTTGGTCATACAACCGGATGCCAGCACCCGCACCACGCCTTTGCTGTTGGCAATACTGCGCAAATACTCAATGGCTCCGGGGGTATCGGCTGCGGGACTGGTGTTGGGCATTGCCACAACTGCGGTAAAACCGCCCGCCGCCGCAGCCGCTGTGCCGCTGGCAATAGTTTCAGCAGCATTATTGCCCGGCTGACGCAAATGCACATGCAAGTCGATAAAACCGGGGGCGGCGACTTTGCCGGTCAAGTCAATTACTTCCGGATTTTTCAATTCAGCGGGGTCGCACATCTGATTACCGGCAACCCCCAGATCACAAACCTGATCGATCTTCCGAGCCGGATCGATCAAACGGACATTTTTCAAAAGATACTCTTTCATAAGCACTCTTCCCTGTTTATATTATGTTGATCATTGTTACATTTATTTAATGTTATTACTTCATTATAAATATCCATAAGTTCTTTCAACCGTTCCTGCCAACGGTATTTTCTGGCTTCAGAGCGTGCCGCTGATCGCATTTTTTCCAACGCAGAGCGGTTGCGTTCATCCAACAGTTCTTCACAGCACTTTACCCAATCCTGAAAATATCGGGCAGATGCCAACCTGCCATTGACTTTATCAGTTATTATTTCCCCGCCAGAACCAACCGGGGATGCCACCACCGGAACGCCTGCAGCCCAGGCTTCCAATACAGCAGTTGCCGATACTTCGTAGCGCGACGGCAACAGCACCAGCGATGCCGCCTGATATGCCGCCTTGAACCTTTCATCACCCGGCGGCAACCCCGGAATTATCTTTACCATACCGGAAAGTTTGTGTTCGTTTATATAAGACTCAAACTGCTTGAAATACTCTCCATCAGCCGTCCAGCCCAACACCAGAAGTTTACAATTCCAGCCCCGGCGGTTGAGGAGCAATATGATCTCCAAAAGCATTTTTTGATTTTTCCCGGCGGCGATTTCTCCCACCGATAAAAGCAGCATACAGTTTGCCGGAAGCTGGTATTCTTTACGAAAATCCACCGATGATGGTTTGGCAAAATATTCCCAATCCACCCCCGGCTGCCAATAGATAAGCTGCCGGTCGCCCAGCTCGCCTGCCAAAGCCCGGCGCAAAGCATGATCGGTGCAAAAAATCCGATCCACACTTTTCAAAGCCGGTGCGTATTCATTGATCGCCTTGCTGAAATCAGCGGTCAGCTCCGCAAATACGCCGGATTTTTTGAAAGCATCAAGCGGCTTAAATTCATTACTGCGGCAAGTTACCAAACAGGGCATGTTGCGCCGTGATGCTATTTCTGCAACCGCACGGCAAATTCTGCCCGGAGTCATTACATGTATGATATCGAAATGATTTTTCTGCAAAAATATTTCCAGCCCCGGCAAATCAGCGTTATCTTCTGAACAGCAGACTGCCGGTTTTTTCCGCAAAAACTTCCAACGGGACAAACGCGGCGAAAAACGGCGGATCGATACATTTTTTACCACCTCCAACGCCGGTTCCTCTCTGCCTCTTACCGCTGCAATAACGCACTGCGCCTGCCCGGAGGCAGTCAGCAAGCGGGCAATATTCCATGCCTGATCGGTAATCGCATCCCATTTATGCCGGTCAAAACGAGCCAGCACCAGCAATAACTTCATAGAATCTCTCAAATATCATTTTCAATAAACAGTGCATAAATATAACCCTCCGATCCCATAAATACAAACAAAAATCATTAAAAAATCTCTTGCAAAAGTGCAAAGTAATATGTTTTGTGTTATATTATTCCTGATATAATGGAAGAAAATCTTTAATCTGCCGGATTTTTATGAGAGAAAAAGTAATTGCCCTGACAGTTTGTCTGATGATTTTTATTGCTGTGCTGGCGATAGGTATAACCGTTGCCACCCGCAGTTCGGAAAGAGAAAAAATCAATCGGAAAACCGAACAACCGATTTTGCCCGATGTTCAAACCGCAGCAGTCCAAACACCTGCCCTGCCTGCGCCGCCGCCTCCGCCGGAAAAAAAGTACCGCTTTAAGCGTGCCAAATCTTTTAACAAAAATGTTCCATTCGATTTTTCCAGCGCCAGAAAACTGCCGAAAGCATTTGCCCAATACCGTTACACCGCTGGCATTTTAGTTGATCTCGACAGCCGCAAAGTCTTATGGCAGCAAAATAGTCAAAAACCTGTACCGATAGCATCGCTGACCAAACTTTTGACTATCTACACGGCTTTTGAAGAAATGGAAAAAAATGAAGATATCTCGCTGAGAACCAGAGTAACCGTGTCGCAGGAAGCCGCCAGTGCTGATAAGGTAAAAATGAATCTGAAACCCGGTGAAAAAATACCGCTTAATGATCTTTTTATCTATGCCATGCTCCGCAGCGCAAATGATGCAGCATACCTTATATCCGAATATTTCGGCAATGGCGAAAACAGTATTTTTATCAGAAAAATGAATCGCAATGCCTACCTCGCCGGTATGAGCAACTGCCGGTTTTACAACGCCAATGGTCTGCCGATTTACGGCAAAACTCCGGAGCAGACTTTAATGAATACAGCAAGCTGTCTGGATATGATCAAACTCATAGACCGTATTTACGATTATCCGATCATTCTAAAATACACCTCGCTCAAAGAAGCCAACACTCCATACGGTATTATCCGCAACGGTAACCGGCTTCTGAACAGCATCAAGGGCATGGAAGGGCTGAAAACCGGCTATACCAATGCCGCCGGCAACTGTCTGGCATTCAGCTGCCGCCGTAACGGCAAGCGTTTGGCAGGTGTAGTTACCGGTTTTGCCAAACGCCAAAACTGCTTTGATTTTACGGCTAAATTGCTGGATTGGGGATTCCGGACAAGCGTGAAAAAATAAAATATTTACGCTTGACCTTCAGCAGAATATATCTGTAAAGCAACCAATAATAAAGGCGGCAACTCTTTGTATTTTCAAAGTAATTGCCGCCTTATTATTTGTGTATGCGGTAAAAAACCAACTGCGTTTACGGCAGAGTTTTGAATTTCTTCATGCCTTCAGCGAAGATGCTCTGCAATTTTTCATCGACAGCATAATTCACCACCGGGAAGCTGTTGCGAACCACTTCTCTGGCAGCCGCCCAGTCGGCAACAGCACCAACGGTGATCGCCTGTGCCAGAATGTTGCCAATAGCAGTAGCTTCGATCGGGCCGGCTACCACCGGTTTGCCGATGGCAGAAGCTGTTTCGCTCATCAAACGGCTGTCCTTGGTACCGCCGCCAATGATATTCAAAACATTGTATGTTTTGCCGACACATTTTTCCAGCTCAAAAAGTTTATCAGCCATACAAAGCGCCAATGAGTCATATACTGCCCGCAGAATTGCTGCATCGCTCATAGCCCCGGCTCCGGGCTGATTGGTTTTTTCGCAATATTTTTTGATGCGTTCGGGCATATTGTCAGGCGCCATAAAATCAGGCGATGTCGGATTGATCAGAAATTCGCACGGTGCAGCTGATTCAGCCATAGCTTCCAGTGTATCAAAACTGACATCCATGCCGCGGAGTTTGAAATCACGGCGGCATTCCTGCAACAGCCAGCAGCCCATGATGTTGGTAAGATAACGGATCTTGCCGTTAAGACCGCCTTCATTGGTAAAGGTCTGCTTATTGACATCGCAACAGGGATCATCCAGTTCGCACCCCAGCAGCGCCCATGTACCGCAGCTCACATACGCAGCTTCTTCTCCGGCAGGAACCGGCACGGCCCCTACGGCGCTGGCTGTATCGTGCGAGCCGACTTTGACCACCGGTATTTGCTGTAAACCGTATGCCGCAGCCAAATCAGCCGACAAAACACCGCCGTAAGTGCAAGGTTGCACGATTTCCGGAAATACGCTTTTGGGCAGATCAAGCAATTCGATCAAATCCCAATTCCAGTTGCGTTTTGCCGGATCAAGCAGATTGGATGTGGAAGCATGTGTATATTCAGCTGTAAAATCTCCGCCCAGAGCAAATGCCAAGGCATCCGGCATAGGCAAAAATGTACTGTTCTGCAAATCTTCCGGATGCTCAACACTGTGCGCTTTGAGCTGATAAATCGTATTAAACGGCATGGATTGGATTCCTGCCTGACTGTAAAGATCATCTTTATTGATGATGCTATGCACAAGCTCCATACCGGAATTGGTCCGTTCATCCCGGTAATGATAGGGCAACCGCACCATTTCTTTGCTTGTGCGGTCAAACAGAACATAATCCACGCCCCAGGTATCAATGCCGATAGCGGAAATATCTTTGGTTATTTCCGCAGCTTTGCCCAAACCGTTTTTCAGTTCTTGCGCCAGCGCCGGATAATCCCAATACAGCGAATTTTCAATACGCTTATGACCGTTTTCAAACCGGTGTATTTCCTGCAAATCAAGTTTACCGTTTTCCAATATACCCAATATGGCCCTACCGCTGGATGCGCCCAGGTCAAACGCTAAAAAATACTTTTTATCAGCCATTTTTCACCTCAACAAAATTTATTTACCCCGGCAATCAAAAGCGGAAGATGCTTTTTCAATGCCGGATTTTCAAAATCATCCACCAGCAGCTGCCCCGGAGCGTTCATTTCCGTACCCGCCAGCAATGGCAGTCCATTTTCGGAGCAGGCGGCAATAAAGCGGTCAAGCTCACCTTGCAGGGCAGCGGTCTTTTCTTCCGTAGAACCTTCCACATTTCTGGCAGGGATCAATGTTGCTGCCGCAGTACCATATTTTTTATGCAGAGCAAGGAGTTCACTCAACGCATTTTCTCCGGCGGAAAGTCCGTTGAGCCATGCCAGAGTGGGCACTGCGCCACAGCCGATGATGAATTTATTCATATCGCTTAAAGTGGGGAAAGATTCCGGAGAAGGCTTTACATACCCTACCCCGCCGGACTTCATGGTCTTGGAGCGGATCACGCCTTCCAGCTTGACCGGATTATCCAGCAACTTTTCAGCTTCAGCCACATCAACGCCCAGTTTTTCGCTCCAGAACGCTGCCAGTTCGGCTTTGTCGGCAAAAATCGCCGCAGCAGCATCCCGGTAGGCACTGCAAACATGCCGCTCGGTCACATTGCCGTATGGAGTGTACTTTTTGGCTACTTCGTCAAAGTCGATGACTACCGGAGCCAGATAACCGTTGACCAGTTCCACCACTTTGCGGGTACGGTTGTTGGCGTTTTTGCGGAGCATATCGGCAAAAGCCTGCTGTTCGGCAGGAACTTTGCCGGATTTGAATCCGCAACCCAGATGGTAAGCCACACCCGGTTCGCCGGGGGAGTTGATCTCTTTATCGGCTAATTCCGGAATAAACACCCGCGTTTCCATGCCGCAAGTGCCGCGGACTCCCAGCAAATCCAACGCTTCAAGAAATTCATCCACACCGTCAAGCACATCAAAATCCACCAAACCTACGGCATAAAAGCCCATCTTCTTTGCCAGATAAACAATGTAACTGGGGCTGTAACCGTAACCGTTGTAGGAAAAAAAGCTGTGACAGTGCATGTTATGCGGTTCGGCAACCTTCGCCGCAGCGATCTCGCCGGAGGCGAAAGCCGCCTTGGCTTCCAGCAGTGCAGCTTTACGCACTGCGGGGTCAAAGTCGTTCAAACGCTTTTCCAATGCTTCGATATTCATAATACCAATCCTTTACTGCTGATCAGTTCAACATTACCTGACCGCCGGAAACAGGGATCGCCTGACCGGTTTCATAAAGCTGTTCCACTGCATAGATGATCGCCTTGGCTACATCGCTGGGCAGACAGCCCCGGTGCATGGGGATCTGCTTTTCATAAAATTCTTTAACATCGGCAACGGTTTTGGCACCGGGGACTTTACCGGCATTGAGATACTGCACGAACAAACCTTTCTCCGGATCGCTCCACAGCGGGCCATCAAAGAAGTTACCGGGGCAGACACTGTTGACCTTGATCCGGTCGGCAACCAGTTCCAACGCAAAACTCTGGGTAAGTCCGATAGTGCCGAATTTACTGCCGGCATAAGCACCATTGCGGTTGGAGCCAACCAGACCGGACTTACTGTTGACCTGCACAATATCGCACCAGCCGTTGGTTGCAGAATTCTGCAACGCCATTACCGGAGATATGTGTTTAACGCACAAAAAGTAACCGCTGTAATTGATATTGGTCACAAAGTCCCAATCCTTTTTGCTCAACGCTTTTACCGAACCGGCACGCAACACCCCGGCATTGGCAACAAACAAGTCTGCGCCGCCGTAAGTTTTGACCACCTGGGCAACCATGGCGGCAACCGAATCTTCATCGGCAATATTTACTGCCACGCCGGAGGCACCTGCTCCCAGCTTGGCGGCAGCTGCCTTAGCGCCTTCCACATTCATATCGGCAATCACCACATCGGCCCCGGCAGCAGCAAGTACTTCGGCTATACCGTAACCGAAACCTTGAGCACCACCGGTAACAATAGCGACCTTACCGGCAAGAGTTTTGTTGTTTTTGCAACAACATGACAAACTGCTCAATGCACTGCTGCATGCTTCATCGCTCAAATATACTGCACCACCAAATGCCGCAGTCAGGCGCTCTGTGCAGGCAGCATTGAGCGCCTGCTGAAGAGTTCTTTCCGCATCGGCAGCGTTTTTTCCGGCGGCGAACACTGCTTTGCCCGGTATACATACCACAGCAGGCTTGCTGCCGTGAGTTTTTTCAAACTCCTCCACTACTGCGGCAGAAACTTCGCTGCAAGTCAGTACCATTTTACCGGTACAACGGATGTCGCAAGGAGTCAAAGCACCGGCAGCAACCGTAAAATCGCCACAACTCTTTACTGTGACAACACTCTCTTGGGGTGCCATGTAACCGCGCAGCAGCGGTGCCGAATTCATTACCGTTTCCATATCCGGCTCATTCAGATCGCATACAGCGTAATCCACTTTATTTGCGGTGTAATAAGCCTGAAGTTTTTCAATAGTTTCTCCCCAGATTTTTACTGTATCAAACTCCTCATTGCCGCCAACGATCACACCATGATTCTGCAAAAAGATCAGCTCCGGAGCTTTGCCGTGCGCGTTTTTATATTCTTCAACACCGGCAAAAACCGCCTTTGCCAGCGCACCTCCGGCAGCAGCATAATCTACCCACAGGGCTTCCGGAAAAAGTTCGGCACATTTTTCAGCACCATTCTTACCGCAGGTCATACCGTTGACCAGCGCCGAATGCAAATGCACAGTATAGGTGTAATCTACCGCTTCGTGCAGCAGGGCTTCGAGCGGAGATTTTTTCTGCGAACAGCCGGCTGCATAAGTCAGCAACCCCTGCACATTAATATTATCATTGGCATTGCGGGTAAAAAAATCACGGATAATGGAACGATCCAGCTTGACCAGATCCGCTTCGGCAACATCTGCCAAATTCACCGAACAAGGTGTTGTGTACAAAAATTTTTCATCTTTACAAGCAGCATTGCCGCCATGACAGGCTACTTCAGGAGTTTTACCTAAAAACTCCGACATCCGCACAATAGTTTTAAACATCATAAAAAATCCTTTTTTTGAGGTATAAGTACTATGATGAGTATAATGTAGCTTTATTTTGCTCAAGTTCAAATCTTTTAATTGATTTTTACATAAAAAAAAAGATATTATGAGAGTCCCCCGGAAGGCCCCTCATAATATCCTGCAAACTGCTTGCTTAAGAGATGAATTTGGTTCCGATATTCAGTATCAAACCGGCCTGATAGACTATGGTAGTAAGAATGTATGCCAACGCAAACAAACTCACAGCTTCAAATATTGCCATTTTCCACGAATTCAATTCCCGCCTGATAATTGCCAGCGTTGCCAGGCAAGGTATGCTCAACAAACTGAAAAGCATTATACAAAAAGCTTGCAGCTGGGTGTAGTTGCGAACCAAATGTTCTCGCAGCGATTCAGATTCTTCATCGGTTTCGCCTTCGCTGTAAAGCACCCCAAGCTGGGCAACAAAGACCTCTTTTGCCGCCAGTGCCCCGATGGAAGCAGTGGTAAGTTTCCAGTCAAAACCCATGGGTTTGAAGAAGGGTTCCAGAGCTTTGCCGACTTTGCCGGAAATGGTGTACTCCATAAGTTCCGCCTGTCTGGCAAATTCAATTTTTTCTACCGCAGCTTTCTTTTCCTCCTCATTGGCGATTTTTTCCGCAGCAGCGATTTTTGCATCGTAATCCTGACTGAAAACTTTCTTCTGCGGCAGGGTGTTGCAAATGTAAAGGATCACTGTGGAAGCCAGAATAATGGTACCGGCTTTATGCACATACATCTTGCCCCGATCCCACATGTGCAGCAGCAGACTCTTGAGCATGGGCATCCGGTAAGGCGGCAGCTCCATAAGATATACTTCGCCATCACCTTTGAACAAGGTTGACCGCATAAGTCTGGCAGCGATCAAAGCTATAACCACCCCGATAATGTAGACCAGCCACATAACAAATGCCTGATATTTGTCGGCAAAAAATGCAGGGATTATCAAGGCGTAAATGGGCAGCCGTGCTCCGCAGCTCATCAGCGGCAGCACCATGATCGTTACCGTGCGGTCACGCTCGGACTCAATGGTGCGGGTGGCCATGATCGCCGGAACGGTACAGCCGAAGCCCAGCACCAGCGGCACAAAGGATTTGCCCTGTAAACCGAATTTACGCATAATGCCATCCATAACAAAAGCCGCCCGGGACATATAACCGGAGTCTTCGAGTATGGCAATAGCAAAAAACAAAAACAATATGTTGGGCAGAAAAACCAGCACACCGCCCACGCCGCCAATCAAACCATCGGTCACAAAATCCCGCAGATATGGCAATTTATCTTCGCTCCACACACTCTTGATACTATCCCCGACCCAGCCGAAAAATTCTTCGATCCAGCCCATCAGAGGATCAGCACAGTTGAATGTGAAGTAAAAAGTCAAATACATTATCAAGAGAAATATCGGCAAACCCAAATATTTATTGGTCATTACCGAGTCGATTTTGTCAGATATTTCCCGCCGCCGTTCATTGGTCATGGTTATTGACCCGGAACAGGCTCCGGCAAGCATGGCGTAACGGCAGTCCGCCATAAAGGTTTCCGCTTCAATGGCGTGTTTTTTACGCAAGTGAGCGATTTCTTCATCCACTTTGGCATGAACACTTTTGAATTCCGGCAAACTCATTGCCGCAGTGTCGTGTTCCAGCAGTTTTATGGCAAAAAAGCGGGCTGGGATGTGGGCGTATTTTTTTACATCCAACGCTTCGATTTCCCCGGATACAGCGTTGATGGCATCATCAATATCGCTGCCGTAAGTCAGCATTGGTACGCCGTGATCTTCCAATTTTTCCAGCGTTTCGGCAAGTTTGGTCAATAACGGTTTTACCCCATTGCTGCGGCAGCCTACGGTCTGCACGATGGGCGAACCGAAATATTTTTCCAGCTTGGGTATATTGTAACGCATACCCTTTTTTTCCGCATCGTCAGCCATATTAAATACCAGCAGCATAGGTATATGCAGTTCGGCAAGCTGGGTGGTCAGATAAAGACTGCGGCGGGGGATAGTAGAATCAACCACATTCAATATAAGGTCGATCCCCGGCTTGGTGATCTCTTTGAACACCACATCTTCTTCCGGCGAAGAGGAAGAGAGCGAATACACTCCCGGCAAGTCCACCAGTTCAATGGATATATCGCCAAGTTTGAATTCGCCGCTTTTACTTTCTACCGTCACCCCGGGATAGTTGCCCACATGCTGTCTGGCTCCGGTCAGAGCGTTAAATATACAGGTTTTGCCGCAGTTGGGATTACCTGCAAGAGCTATTCTGAAATGTCTACTCATTTTTGCACCTCAATACGCCTGAACCCGGATATTTTTACCTTCTTTACTGTGCAAAGCGATGGTGCAGCCCATAACTTTTATCCGCAGCAGACTGCCAAAGGGCGCATGTGATTGCATTGCCAAAGTCATACCGGGCACCACCCCGAGATCAGCAAATTTCTTGCGCCCCCGGAGATTCTCCCCCAGAGCAATAACTTTTGCGCTCATACCCACCGGCAATTCGGCAAGCGCCATTTCCATTCCGGATTCAATTGTTTTCATAACATTTGCTCCATAATAAATTGTTATATATAACCTGAACTTTATTCCCGTAAAAAGCCGGGGGGAGCACTTTTTGCGAGCAAGTTGAAAACATGCTCCAGCCCGGCAGAAAATCACTTGTTCAACTCAATAAGTTAGATAAAACTAACTTGTTGAATAAAAAAATTTATTCTTGCAGCTGAAATTCTACACGCTTATACTTTACAACAAAAATCAGAAAATACAAGTTAGACATAACGAATTTTTCTTATTTTTTCTTGCCGCTTTCCATTTATTTCCCCAAACTTTCCCTCAACCGGCACATCCAACAATGCCGGTCAATAATTTTATCCTGTCGGGGGTATAAAAAAAAGGCTCTGTTCCCAATACGGGTAGGTCAGTAAAAATCTTTATGATCAACTTTTGTATTGGAACATTTTTAAAACTTGAATGGCATTTATCTATTTGCAGAGCAAATAGATAAATGCCGGGAAAAGGTTTGGAAAAGGGAGATGGGGGTTGGGGAAGAGGGAAAAAACTTTCCTTGTATATTATTATCCGTCATCGCAGCTGCTCCCTTTGGCGAGAATGGGATTGCTACTCGTCGGAGCCAAAGGAGAAGAGCAGCTGCTTGACAAATGAAAAAGTTATGCTACGGTAACTTGTGTGTATTTTCGGTTGATCTC
>JAZMZK010000002.1:0-23305 GCA_045585955.1 Victivallaceae bacterium | reverse complement strand
TTGAAGTTTGTCAAACTTATTTGCAAAGTTTTTTAAGATTTTTTTCAACTCCGCCTTTCGCAAGCTTTACCAGCTTTTGGCGGCGTGATTTTTAATATATCACAGAATTTCGTTTTGTCAAATCTTAAATTTAACTTTTTTCAAGTTTTTTGTCAACCGTCTGCCGTTTGAGCTTGAGTTCTCCGGGCGACAGGGCTTTAAATTACCACACAACGGATAAATTGCAAATTTAAAAGCAAACTTTTTTGCAAATTTGTTGTTTTTTGGGCTGTTTTCCGGTCAAATTGGTGTTTTTTCAGCCTTGTTTATGCTATATACAAATACAGCAATACTGCCAGTACCACCAACAGCAGGCAGCTCAAACACCACCTTCTTATGCTCCAAAACTTTACTTTGGATACCTTATTAGCTTCCAAAAAACCGATCAACTCCACTCCACTATCCGGCAAATCCGACAGTGGAAAACTCATCATCAGGGCACTTCTTCCATGCAATATATATATGTTTTTTCCAAATACAAAGTACCCGGAGTACATCCGATAGCCATTTGTAACGCAATTGTGCCCCTGCTCTATTGTCAAACCGTTTTCGTTGACTTTGACGATCGACTCGTTTTCAAAAGCTCCGGCTTTTCGCATATAGGCAATATATCTTTTGCAAAATATGGGAAACTCCAGCACCAGCATTATCATTCCCCACGCCGCAAACCAGAGATAGACCGGATCATTTACCAGCAACCAGACCAAAATCAACGCTGCCGACGAAATCAGTATCCATGCTGCATGCGGGGTAAATATGTATATATAGTAAAGGAACAAACAGTAAATTGTTTCCCTGACTGTTCCTTTTTGAATTACGACTTCCACTATTGAAAATCCTTCTTATGCTTCGGCGTTTTGAAACAACACCTGTACCCGGCGGCTGCGGGGGCCGTCAAATTCGCAAAAGTAGACGCTCTGCCAGGTACCCAGCCACAATTTGCCGTTGCGGATGGGTAGAGCCAGCGATACTCCGAACAAACTTGACTTGAGATGTGCCGCACTGTTGCCTTCGCAATGCTGGTAATAGCTTTCGTTTTTCGGCATCAGGCAATCGAGCTTTTTCAATAGATCGTGCTTTACATCCGGGTCGGCGTTTTCGTTGATGGTCAATCCGGCAGTGGTGTGGGGGCAAAATACATGGCAAATGCCGTATTTCATCCCCTCCGGCACCAGCTCGTTAAGCTTTTGCGTTATATCAATAAACTCGCAATCCCTTCGGGTCACAATGCTTAAATCAGCCATTTATTACCTCAACGGCCGAAAAGTTTGCGTAATTCCACTTGAAATTCCGCTATATCGTTCTCGGTGGGCTGACCGTTGACTTTGTCCAAGCCTAATCTGCCCATTTCGTCAATGAGCCACTCGGCACTGGCTCCGGAACCGAAATTCACTGTACCGTGAGCCATTGCTCCCGGACGGGTCAGTCGGCTTAATTCCACAGTGGTTTTACCGGCTGCTGCGGGAGCAGTTTCTGTGGCAGCATCTTCGCCTACCGCTTCGGCATTTTCGCTTGCTTCAGCGGCAGGTGCCCCGGCAGCAGGTTCTTCTGCTTTCTTTTCGCTGGGATCGAACTTTGACCAATCCACATCTTCCAGTTCGGCAGCCATCAACCGCAGATCCAGAAAAGTCATCTTGCAGTCAAGTTCTTCTGCCAGCATATTCTGGATATCAGAAAGTTTGACGCCTTCGTGCAATTTTTTTGCAACAAACTGTTTGATTATCATTTCGTCCATTTTATATACCTGTTTAATTTAGTGTTTAAAGGTTGACTGCCGGACGGTGATCGGCACTTAATTCTAATCTACTTGGTTTCCGTTCCGCCGGAGGATCGCTTTTATACGGCTTTACCGGCGATGCTTCCACCGGCTTAACCGATTTATCTAATGCAGCTTCAGCTGTTTGCACGCTTTTTTTGCCGGTGCTGCCGGCAAACTCTGCGTTCTTCTGCGGTTTATTACGCGACTCCAAATCCCGGAACTTTTTTTCAGTTACCAGTAAAACTGCCTTTATTTGCAATTCGGTCACACTGGTATAATCATTACCCATCGTAATAGTCTGTCCAAAGTAATTGCTGTAAATATATGACCCGCCTGCATTGCGGTTATCGCGATTCCATCCTACCCGGAGTGTCCGGTCAGAACCAACTTCGGCTGAACCTATTTTGATACGCTTATATTCAAGAATGTTCACTGCTTCAGCACCGTGTTTACGGGCAAGAGTGATCAATTCTTCTGCAATATCGCCCTGAGTCGTGCCATCCGGTGCTTCGATAAACACCCTGCCGATGGCCCGATATGTATCTTCCGGCGGTTGAACGGTCGGCCAATAAATTTTTACCGGCTCATTTTCCGCTAAAACCGGAAAACTCTGTCCGACATACTCTACATTTATGCAGCCATACATCAGCACAAGCCCCATTAAGAGCATTATCTGACTTACCACCGTTAAAAATCTATTCATTTTACCTGTTTACTCCAACAATTCAAATGCCGGTTCTTCTTACATTAAACTCCATGACTCGCCCGCGGCGGATCTTGCGTACATAAAACTCTGCGTTCTGATATCTTACCACATCGCCGACTTTCGGGCTTCTCCGCAACTGATTGCAGAACCACTCCGACAATGATTGCGGAGCACTGGGTATTGAGAGAGGCGTTTCGGTGGCGATCATCGATGCCAGCACGCCGCCGCCTATTACCCAAAAGCCTTCGCTGGGCGAATAGAATGTCTTGGGCAGCGGGTCGAATTCATCATCCAGATCCCCGATCAACTCTTCAACAATATCCTCCATGGTTATCAAACCCAGAGTTTTTCCGGCAGTATCCCGCACGATTGCCAGGTGAACATGCTGAACTGCAAAACGCTCCAGCAAATTCGCCGCCGATACATCCGGCGATACAAACGCTATGGGCCGGACTATATCACGCAGTTTTGTCCGTTCCGGATGTGCCCGGAAAGTTGCCACCAGCTCTTTGAAGTTGATATACCCCAAAACTTTGTTTTTATCGCCATCTTCGCATACCGGATAACGGGTATGGAAGTCTGCCGGAGCAGTATTCAACGCTTCCGCCGGAGTTTGTTC
This sequence comes from Victivallaceae bacterium, assembly GCA_045585955.1. Lineage (GTDB taxonomy): Bacteria > Verrucomicrobiota > Lentisphaeria > Victivallales > Victivallaceae > SIG78. The sequence continues at coordinate 20,182 of JAZMZK010000002.1, read as the reverse complement.
AGACGATACAAACGATATATTTTCCACCGGCAGCATGATTTCATCGGCCCGCCGCTCGGAGAGTTTCGGCGTTGCCAGCAAAATGCGTTCCTGCTGACTGCTTATCTCTTTTTCCCGGCGTGCCAGATTTGCCAACGCTGCGATTTCGGCGGCGGCAGTGGGCTGATTATCGTCATCTTTTATTTCAAAAGGACGATTTATCAAATGCACCAGCTTGATCAACGGTGACATGACTACGGTCATAAACACCAGAGAGCGGGCACTTACTGCAATAATTTTACAGTTGTAATACACACCCAGCGTTTTGGGCAGTATTTCTGTATACTGCACCATCACCAGCGTAAATGCCAGCGTAAATACACCGAGCCATCCGGCTCCGAACAATTTGGCAAACTCTGCACCGGCAATAGCAGCACCAATGGTGTGTGCTGCGGTATTGCAAATCAGGATCACCGCCAGAGATTGTTCAATATCGTCTTTCAAGCGTGAGCATAATTCGCCACGCTTGGGGTTCTTTGTCGTTATATCTGCCAACTGACTGGGAGTTAAACTCAAAAGAGCCGATTCCAAGAGTGAGCACATAAACGACACTATAATAGCTGTCGCCATACTGGCAACGAGGAGTATCCATGCCCAAACAACTTCGCTGTTGTCCATCGGAAGTTTCAGGCTTGCCAACAAGGTTGTTGCTGCGTTTATCATATCTGCACCTCCGGTGCTTGATATGCACTTTTTACCGGCCGCCAAAAAGCTTGACGACCGCAACGCTTGTCCCCGTTGCCGTTACTACTTCCAGGGTCTTCAGAGGTTTCCCCCATACTTTCGCTGACTGCTGCCAGCACCTGACGCGACTGAGTAATTCCACCATCCATAAGTGTTACTACCGATTGATCCTTTCTTGTTGGTTTATATTTTCCGGAAGGGGCAACCTTCCGGGGATTACTGTTACTTTTTATCTTCAGCTTTTTCATTTTCCCGCAAAACTTGCTGATTGCGGATCTTGGCACGGATGATCGCTGCCGCCTTGGGATTGGCATTAGCTAAATAATCCTTGACCACCTGATTGCGGATCTCGTTATACGGCGCCAAACCGCGGCGGCCCCGTTCTTTTTCTGTACGGATACCTTTCTGATAATCAGCATAGACCTTCTTTGCCATCAATTCATACATAGCGACTTTTTCTTCGTCGTCGTTGACCGCTGCATTAAGGGCGTTCTGGATAAAGGCATTGATAATGTCGGTTATCTGTTTGAAGGTTGCCGTAGCTACGATCTCCTTGAGTTCCCGTTCCAGAAACACGGCAAAAGGCGGATATTTTACGGTTTTATCGTCCTTCTGCAAAATTTCATAAACTTCTCTGGTTTCCTTGAGTCTGCCGAAGTAGAAGAGGAACACGGCGGCATTTTTCATAAAGTTGATCTTACCAGTCTTGAAACTTTCCAGACTGTCGGATTTATCATACGCCCAATCATATGTTCGGATAGCCGACATAACGATATCCAGATTAGGTGCTATGATCAAATAGCGATAGCCATCCTGATGAGTCCACAATATCCGCCCTGCCCGCATCATTTCCTGCAAACAGGTGGCAATAATGCGTGAACACTGCATATCGTGACCGGTCATGCGTATACCTTCGCTTGCCCAGTAGATTGCCTGGGCTTCCGGCAGCCGCCAATCCAACGAACCGTATTCGGTGTTGATTCTCTGAACATAATCAGCCCGCAGCCGGTATTTGTCGTGCAGCCACACTGTGCGCAAAGCAGCATCGACTTTTTCGGCTTTCTTCACATCTTTCAACGCTTCCACAAACTTGGCCGACAGAACCGAATTCAACCGGAAATTTTCATTCAACGCCGCATACCCCGGCAAACCTGCTTTGCGGGCAGCCGCCCAGATGGGGTCACTTTCCGGAAACATCTTCATAAACCCTTCAGCCGTATAGGGCATAGTGCTCCAAAGTTCCCACTTGGGTTCCAGAGTTATGATCGCTTCCATTTCCGTAGCCAGACGGGCTTTGTAGTAATAGCTGGCGTTATCCAGCACATTACCCATTTTCTGCTGGAAAATCACCGCCAATTCCCAGTATAATCTGGAAGCCCCGGGATTGTAGAGCAGCGCTTCATCCCTAATGAGCTTGATCCCTTCCCACACCCAGTACCATCTATCCTGCCACAGCGAGCAGGTTACTGATATATTGTACGCCATGTTCCACGCCAGATACGCCGTGGCTCCGGCGAACCGGGGCTGAAGTTTGGTTATCCAGCTGGCAAGCTGTACCATTTCAAAATAGTTTTTATCCTGCTGCAATGATGCCGCCCGCAGCCAGAGCAAGTCTGCTATCAAGCCCCGGAAACTGCCCAGTGCCATAGTGGTAAAAGTCACCAGCGGCGGAGCATTGTTGATCTGTCCGGTAAAGAACAGATCGTGCTGACGGATCATTGTATCAAGTTTCCGCTGGGTGGCACTGATGCCGAAAATGAGCACAGCCGAAACTACCAATGCAAGCAAATATTTGCCGATTTTTCCAAAGTTTATCATTTTCTGATCACCAATCCCAATTCGCGTTTCCAGAACAACCACATTCCCAGAAGTATGAACGGCAGTGCTTTCAGCAGAAAATACTCGCTGAACAAGCCGCCGATGTAGGAAAATTCCACCAATTCCCCGCCGGCGATCTTCTGGGAAATCTCAAACTCCTGCAACGGTGCTACGATCAACATCGCCACCTTGCCGATCCAGTAACCGGTGTATTTGGAGGGATCCGCCAGCTGACTGGTGGTCATAACCAGCGGAGCTACGCTCCCAAGGAACATGTAGCTCAACACCGTAAAGATCGAAGTAGGCATACTGAATGCCGCCGCCGCACAACAGCTGATACCGGCATAGACCGTGAGCATCAGCAAAACCACCAGCAAACCGCGGATAAAGTTGCCGGTAAAACCGGTGATTTTGATCAGCAGTTTAGGTCCGTCCACAGTTTGAAAATAGACTTTATCTTTAGCGTTATCCAAGTTGGCATACCGCAAACTTACATTGCCGTCTTTATCTATCACGCTTGCCGGCAGCACTTTTTCGTGGAATTCCCCGGCGTAATTCTGCTCGGGCGTAGGCGAAAGGGGCCGCCAGGTGCGGGTGTAATCTTCTTCCGCCACCGGCACAGCTTGTTCTTCAACTCCGGCACCGGTATTCTGCTTGCGTTCCACAAAATAGCCAACCCACCAGCCGGTGGTATTGCGTTGAGCTTCGGTATCCACCTTGCCCACATAAAGCCGGTAACGCAAATAGATAGGGGTTTTCAAATCTTTAGGCAGATTTTCGTAATTCCACTCGCCGAATTTCTGAAAGAGCACTTCCGCCCGCTGCCGGAGCATTTCTTCGCTCAAGCTGTTGCGGATATCCTTTTCCATTTCCGCAGCATCAGCTGTTACCCTGCCCCGACCTGCCTTACGCATTTCTTCGAGCTGTTGAGCCAGAGCCTCCCGGGTCAATTTTTCCATATCTGCCGGTTTCGGGAAATAGACTCTTCTGCCGACTAACACTTCATTTTCGATACGCTGTTTTTCTTCGGCAGGAAAGTCGTTTTTGCTGAAACGGTAAAGCACCACGCCATAGATCGTGATACCCGCCAGCAGCAGCAGCACTGCATGCAGCAGCACCACGCTCAAATATTTAGCCAAAAATATCTTGATGCGTGATACCGGCTTGGCTACCACCATGTGCAGCTGATAGCTTTCCACATCCTGCGTCATTACCAAACTGGCGATCCACACCGTGGAAAGTGCCAGAATAAATCCGACTGTCCCCAGAGAATATTTGAGAGCGATCTGTATGTACGCCCTCGCCCCTTCCCCGGAGCCGGAAACTGTCATAGGCAACGCCACCGAACACAACACCAGCAATCCCAGCAGCAGCTGGAAGATGTGTGAACGCATCGCATTGCGCAATGTCAGTTTTACGATTGCATTAAATGCCGTCATGATCAATACTTTCGTTCACGGGGTTGTTATCGGTTTTTCAATAAATCATCAAGTTTGGCGTCAGCAGCTTTCAACGCTTCGGCTTCCGCCTTGACTTTTTCTTCATCTTTGCTGACCACCGGTTCATCGGCAGCGGCAGTCAGATCTGCCAGCCGCTTTTCTTCGGCGGCTTTCAGCTCGCTTGCCAATTTGGCAGCACTTTCTTCGGCGGTGGGCTTTTTGACTGCTTCGGGCTGGGCGATAAGATTTTCCAGCACAACGCTTTCTTCATCTTTTTCAGCGGAGAGGTATTCGGCTATGCCGCCGCCCAATGCACCGGAAGTTTCCACGCTGTCGCTCTTGGCTTTGGCAATAACATCCAGAAAGAACTCTTCCAAAGTGCGGCGGGGGTGATCCATAACAAACTCTTCGCCGTTGAGATTTTCCCGCAAAACGCTCAACACCTTTTCGGTAGCCTCTTTGCTCAAAGTGGGAGTCACGATGCGGGTGCTGTCGCTGACGGTCAAAAGTTCGTTCAAGCTGCCCTGCGCACGGACTTTACCGCCGTAGAGAATGACCACCCGGTCGCAAATATCTTCCACATCGCTCAACAAATGGCTGGTGATAAGTACGGTCTTGCCCCGCTTTTTCAGCTCCATGATCAAATCTTTGACTTCCCGGCAGCCCAGCGGGTCAAGTCCGCTGGTGGGTTCGTCAAAAATCAACAGCGACGGGTCGTTGATCATCGCCTGTGCCAAACCGATACGCCGTGCCATACCTTTGGAGAACTCCCCTACCCGGCGGTGGCGGGCGTGAGCCAGCCCCACCATATCCAGCAGCTGGTCGATACGGTTTTTCCGTTCAGCCCGGGAAAGGTTGAAAAGCGAACCGAAGAAATCCAATGTTTCTTCAGCAGTAAGATACTTATAGAGATAGGACTCTTCCGGCAGATAGCCGATGGCCTTTTTCGTTTCCACCGCCCGGGGAGCCTTGCCCAGCACTGTCAGCTGACCGGCGGTGGGGTAAAGCAGACCCAAAATCATTTTTACTGTGGTGGATTTACCGGAACCATTGGGCCCCAGCAAGCCGACTACTTCACCTTCCTTGACCGTAAAGTCGATTTCATTGACAGCCCGGGCTTTGGGGCGGTTCCAGAAATCGCGGAACACTTTGGTCAAGCCTACCGCGCGTATCACATCTTCTGCCATTTTACTTCGCCTTTCCTGATTTCAGCGGGGAAGAACTGCCCGGCGACTTATACCGGACAGCTCGTAATTTTACTTTTTATTCTTATTATCTTCCAGAGTGAGTTCTTCACCGGTACGCACCAATCTGGCACTGTTGAAGATCACCACCAATGTACTCATTGTATAGAGTATTGCCGCACCCACCGGAGTCATCTTGTCAAAGACCAGCAGCACCATGCCGCCAAACACAAACAAGATACCGATGCACAAATTCTGATAGATCACCATTCGGGATTTCTGCGACAAATTTATCAACATGGGTATACGACGCAAATCATTGGTCATAAGAGCAATAGAAGCACTGTTGATGGCAATGTCGCTGCCGATGGCTCCCATAGCGATACCCAAATCACCTTCGGCCAGTGCCGGAGCGTCGTTCACCCCATCACCCACCACAGCAGTCGGATAACTCTTTTTGGCATTTTCCACATATTCGACTTTGGCTTCCGGCAGACATTCGCTGCGGAATTCGTCGATATCCAGCACATTGGCAACCTTTTCGGCAACCGATTCCCGGTCCCCGGTGACCATTGCCACCTGCCGGATACCCAGACTGCGGAGATCTTTAAGTGCCTGGGCGGCTTCCTTACGGATCTTATCGCTCAAGCCGATCCAGCCGATGATCGCATTGTTGCGGGCTACAAAAACCACGCTCAAGCCTTCAGTGGCAGCGGCATCAAAATCTTCCGGCAGCGTCAAACCCTGATCTTCCAGCCAGTTGGAGCGGCCCACAGCTACGGCAACGCCGTCGATCACGCCGTTGACCCCTTTACCGTGAGTTTCCTTGAAATCGCTGACTTGAGCAAGTTCCAGCTGGGCTTCGTTGGCAAGTTTGACCAATGCCATAGCGGTCGGGTGGTTGCTGTTGGCTTCCGCCGATGCGGCAATTTTCAGCATTTCAGCGGGAGTAACTTCCCCGAAAGGCACCAGTTTGACTACCGAAAGCAAGCCGTCGGTCAAAGTACCGGTTTTGTCAAACACAAAACTGCGGATCCGTGCGGCAAGTTCCAAATGGCTCACATCCTTAATGAAGATACCCAAACGGGCTGCCGCAGCCACTGCCGCCACGATCGCCGTAGGCGAAGCAAGCATGATCGCTCCGGGACAGGCAATAACCAGCAGCGTGATAACTTTGGATATATCGCCGGTAAACCACCAGGTGATCCCCGCCAGCATCAATATTGTAGGAGTATAGTAACCGGCATAGCGGTCAATGATCCGCACGATCGGCGTGCGGGAGTTTTCCGCCTGCATAATCATGCTTTTGACTTTACCCAGAGTGGTATCTTCGCCCAGACGGGTCACTTTAAGCTCCACCAAACCGGTCAGGTTCTGGGTACCGGCGTAAACATCATCACCGGCAACCTTGTCTACGGGCATGGATTCCCCGGTAATGGAAGCCTGATTGACAATAGTTTCGCCGGAGAGCACCACCGCATCCACCGGGAAGTTTTCCCCGGGGCGTACCCGGATGATATCCCCCAGCGACAAACTCATAACATCGGCATCGACTTCAACGCCGTCTTTCAGCAAGTGTACCTGCGTGGGAGTGAGTTTGACCAGCTCTTCAATGGAACGCTGGGCACCGGAAGCAGTGCGGCTTTCAATAATAATAGTTATCAAAAGGAAAAATGCGATGACCCCGGCGTTCTGGAAATGGCCACCGGCAGTCTGATAATTACCACCTGCCAGCGCCGCCAGGATCGCCAGTGCCACCAGTTCGTTCATATAAACCTTACCGGAAAACAAATCCTTGATCGCCGTATAAATGATCGGCATGGCAAGCACAAATGCCCCGAAAAGAGCACTGAAAGTTGCCGCAAAAGTCTGTCCCGGCAGAAAATAACTCAAGATAAAGGAGTTGGCTGTAAGCATACCGCCCAGCACGGCAAAACCTACCAGCACCAGACTGCGTTTGCGGTTGTCTTCGGTGCTGACCTGGGTATTTACTGCAACACTCATATTTTCACTCATCTTATTTGCCTCCTGCCGGTTTCTGTTCCGGAGCTGCTGCATTTTTGGCAGTTTCTTCGGCTTTGGGAATTTCGGGCCCCAGCTTGAGCCAGAGCTTGCCGCCATTACCGGCACCCAGCACAAACTTCTGATCTATACCTGCCATGACTTCGGCAAGCACCGCATTGTAGCGGCTCATTAAAGCAGTACGGGGATTTGCGTTATACTCTTTAAGAAAACTTTCAAAGTAAAGGCTTTCGGCCTTCACATCGGCTACTACCATAGTACGGTAATTTTCCGCCGCCGCAATTATGCGGGAGCTTTCTTCGCTGGCTTTTGCCTTGGTGCTGACCCCGTATTCACGGGCCTTGTCGATCATAGTACCCTGTTCGGCACGGGCAGCGGTAAGAGCGTCAAAGAACGCCTGAGTAACAGCAGGAGTCATAACCTTGCCGTTGATACGCACTTCTTCAATGACCACCCCGATATTGAGATCGGCAACCATCTTGCGGTAAGCTCTTTCCACAGCTTCGCGGTATTCGGTCTGCCGTGAATAAAGGATCTCATCGACTGTCCACTGGGCAGTAGTGGTTATAATGGCACTTTCCAACATTCTTCCCAAAAGAGTGCGGGGACCGCGGCGGCCCAGTTCTTCGCCTTCATCCACTACGATCTCATCGGGCCCCGCCGGATTGGTCGGCACCCGGAGCACCTGATAAAACAACGCCGGATCGCTGACCTGAAAACGGGCACTCCAATTAGCGTGGATAATGTTGGCATCGGCAGTCAGAAGATAGCGGTCACGATTGGGCTGCAAACCGGGCAATTCGCCATTGGGTCCCGGCGGCGGCAGCTGATCGGGCATGATCCCGGCGTTGAACGATACCTGCAAAGTCTGGGGACTGGTCGGCACCACCACTTTGCTGGTCACCGGGTCAGGCAAAAACCAGTGCCAATCGCTGGTGTAAGTTTTTTCGTACTTGCCAAAGCGGAAAACGATCACTGCTTCCTGCGGGGAAACGGCAAAGTAGCCGCCCAGCGTGAAGAAGTATACCAGCATGGCAAAAATCAGCCCCACCAGAGCCAGAAAGACCCAGTGACCGGCTTTCATAAACGCCTTTACCCCGCCGCCGTACTGATTGTACAGCTCGGTATCAGGCGTAAGATTTTTCTTTTCGTTATCCATAAACTTCAAGCCTCATTATTTGGCGTTTTTCGCCGGAGCTGCAAGCTGGTCGGCGTTGCTCTTGAGCAGGGTAAAGGGGTCGGTGTTGGTATCCAGCACCAGAGTTGTCTTGCTCTTCATAATGGTACGCAGGGAGTCAAGTTTACGCAAAAATGCCGCCAATTCGGGGTTCTTGTCAAATACCCGCAGATATTTGGCAGCTTCCACATCGCCCTGGGCGCTGATCTCTTTGGCCTGGGCTTCGGCGTTGGCAATAATGTTGGCACGCTCTTTATCGGCAGCAATACGGATCTCTTCGGCACGGAGTTTGCCTTCGCCGAGATAACGCTGGGCTGCCAGCATACGATCCTGATTCATACGCTCAAAAACCTTGCTGCTGACCGCTTCAGGAACATTCAAAGTAGTAATACCTGCCGAGCAGATTTCCAAGCCGTAGGGCTTGGCTTTGACAAATATATCGCTTTTGATCTGTTCGGCAATTTCGTTCAACCGCATCTTTTTGGGATCGGTGGTCAGGATCTGGTCGAACTTGTATTTACCGAAAGCAGCGTTTTTGGCACCCCGCATCCAGATATCCAATTCGCTTTCCGCTTTTTTGAAGCTGGTCATGCGTTTGGCAAAGGTCAGCGGGTCGCTGATGCGGTAGGTAATAAAGACCCCCACAAGGATATTCTGCTTGTCAGCGGTGGCAGTTTCTTCGATCTGCCCTTCGTGACCGCCGAAGCAATGGAGCCGTTTGTCATATTTGGTGATTTTTTCAAAGGGGTACGGCCAGCGGAAATGCAAACCGGCTTTGGGATGCTCATCAAGCATCTGTCCCATACGCTCAACTACAGCTACCTCGGTACTGCTTACCTGATAAGTGAAAACTGCCACCAGCAGCACTGCAAATACGAACACCCCCAAAAGAAGCGTCGGCCAATGTTTGAAAACTTTGTTTGACATGATTTATCTATGCCTTTCTTTATATAAATATTTGATTATTCACCCAAATTGGCGTCAAAGAGATTCAGACGCTCTTTTTCTTCCAGATTAAGTTCGTAAACATCGCCCTTCAACGAACTGCTCAACACATATTTACGGACATCCTTGCAATCATTTTCCAGAAAATCCAGATAGTTTTTCAGCACAAACAGCTTGGGCATGGTTTTATACGCCTGCAACTGCTTGAGGAACCGGTCGCTGACCGCCTTTGCCACAGTAGCAGTCTGATAACTTGCCGCCGCTGCCCGTTCCCGGATCGCCAGAGCGTCAGCCTTGGCCTGGGGCAAGACTTGTGCTTTATATGCTTCAGCAGCCAGCACCATCTTTTCCCGTTCTTCCATGGCACCGAGCACATTCTGAAACTCTTTGCCCACCTGGGTCGGGGGATGGATGCCAACGAGATTGGCAGAAACGATCTCCACGCCCAGCTTGCGGGCATCACATTCAGCTTGGATACGGGCCTTGAGTTTCTGTTCAGCATCCCGTCTGCCGCCGGTGATGATGTGATAGAATGGCGCACTTGCCAGATATTCAGTTACCACCATGTGCCCGATGTTTTTGATAACCTGTTGAGCATCCACACTGCCATAGACATAACCATAAACCCCGTCCGGGCGGATGTGGTACTGTATGGGCATGGAAAGCCCCACGAAGTAAAAATCGCCCAAAACATCGCCGGATTTATCTCCGCCGGAATGGGATACATCGTTTGCCACGATAAAGTTATTGTCGCCCTCGCCGTGTTCGGCTGTCCAGAGCACAACAGTCAAGTCTTCTTTTTTCTTCTCTTTTTTAGGCGGCGGTGCATGGCCGTGACCATCGTCCACATATTCCTCTTCTTCTTCGTGATCGTGTTCTTCGTGACCGATGACCACTTCGTAGATTTGATCGCAGGAATATTTTTCAATAGTACCGAAAGGCCAGGGCAAAGTAAAATAGATACCCGGGGGCAACGGCTTTTCGGTATTGGTAAGTCTGCCCAGATTGGAGCGTAAGCCAACTTCGTTGGAGTTTACTTCGTGGATAGCAGTAGAACCCCACAAAATCAAAGCCCAGAGCAAAAGCAGCGGAAAGATCGCCCGTTCCACAAAACTGTACATCCAGGTCGAAGAAACCTTGAACCCGAACTGATAGTCCAGCATGTCAGCAAAGTTACGCATCACGCCGCCGGGTTCGGTAAAGAGTGCCAGTATACGGCTTTCAAAGACCGGGCGGGATTCTTCCAATGTCCGGGGGCGGTAGAACTCCACAACAAAGCTCAAAACCAATTCCACAGCCAGCACCAGATAAATCACCAGCAAAACTTTGGCGATGATCGCATCATACTCTTTAAGGCCGGATTTGAAGCAAAGTCCCGCTGCCACTGCCGCCGCCGAAGCAACCGCACCGGCGATCATCCAAGCCCCGAAGGGCCGCAGCCAGCGGAAAGCCTCGTCGTGGGACTGACCGTTGTAAAAAGCTCCGGCAAAAAGTGATATAACGCCGATCACCGCTGCCAGAAAGACCATATACATAGGATTGGCAGGGGCGGTATTGAGCACCGCTTCCCGCAATTCAGCACTCCGGTCTGCCCAGTGTTTGAAAAAGAGCATGCAAAGCACAGCGATCAATACCGCCGTTGCCACGCTCAATACATAAGGAGCATATTTGGCGTAATTTTCCAGCGTTCTCTGCTGGGTGAAACGGGCATCTTCATCCACGGCAAGCATATTGTTGTCGTGGCGTTTTGCCAGCAGCATTTTTTCTTCATTTTCGATTGCCGCACCTTTGGCGAACATGCCGTAAAGGGTGGCTGCCAAGCCGAACAACGCCGCTACAGTGTAGGGTATGACCACCACAGCGAACGCATCGGAATTGGCAAATGAGCTTTTGACCACGCCCAGCACCAGCAGCAGCAACGCAAACACTGCACTCAACACGGTACCGATGGCAGCAAGTTTGGTCATTACTCCGGCATTGTCAATAGCGGCACGGTAGTTCACAACCTTGTTCATTCAGTCAACTCCCGGACTCGTTTTGCCGAATCCATTTGTTTATTGTTTATATTTAACACTTAAAAACCAACTTTATTAATGATTAACTTTCAACCGTAACAGTTCACAGAAAAAAATTTTCCGGCGGCGCCCTGCCCCGGTGCAGAGTCAACACCTCCAAACCGCCGGCAACAACATCCGCAGGCAGCTTTTCAGCAAAAACTTCGCTCCGGAAAATATCGTTAAGCTTTTCCGGCACAATAAAATCCAGTTCACTGCCGGTCACAGCTGTAAGCTGCTGACCACGGTAAACGATCTCTCCGCAACCGCACTCCCAGCGGAATTCAACATTTTCCGCAGCGTTTCTCCATGCCAACACACGACCTGTCCCCAGATTTATCCGGGGGACAGCCGATGCACCGAGTGCAAACAATAATACACTCAGCAGCAACAAGTTAGCATAAATTTTACGACATTGCCACATAAAAAGTATACAATACTCCTACATTACTATCGCCTATACAATAGCATAACAACACAAGAAAATCAAATCTTACACGCAAGAAAAATTATTTTCCCACTTGGCAGAATAAGCAGTATGCTCTATATCCCCAGAACAATATCGGCAGCAGCGGTGCGCCAGCCGTTGGAATATTTGCTATAACGCCAGGAAAGTAGTTCGCAAACTACCTGCCAGCTCCGGATAAATATATTGCAACTGTACGCACTGCGTTTACGGTGATGCAATGCAAAGTTTTCCAGCATTTTTCTTTCTGTTGCTCCGGCAACATGGGAGCGATCAAGAATTTCTCCAGCCAACAGAAAATTGCGCTGGGCAGTCGCTGATTTACGGGCGCGGCGGGCAGCTTTTACGGTATTGCCAACCGGATTGGACTGGTTGTTGTTATGTACCCGGTAGAGGGTCAAGCATTGGTTGATAGCCGCCCAGCTTCCGTTCAAAGCTATGGAAAAAGCTATCCATGTATCCGGGTAAAAGGGTTCCAGCTCCGGAAAAGGCAAAATATACTCCAAAGCACGGCGTTTGAACGCTATATTATGGCTGGAACAAGTGACCCGGCGGCAAAAGACTTTCAAAGCATTTCCGGCAGCAAGGGTTTTCTGCATTGGGTTCGTGAACTTGCGGATATCCCACAAAGTTTTATTCAGTTTTACAAGATTTTCATCGACCAGAAAACTGTTGCAGAAAACTCCGTCAAGGTTGGGAGTTTTGTCCAGCATATTTGCCAATATTTCCACTTTTTCCGGCAGCCATACATCGTCCTGATCGCACAAAAATATGTATTCGCCAGTGCAATGATTGATTGCTTTTTCAAAGTTTTTTACTACGCCCAGCGGCTGGGGATTTTTTATATATTTGATTTTCCCGCTGCTTAAAAAGGGTTCGAGTGCCTGATAAGTCAGGTCATCGGCTGAATCGTCGCAAATAACTATTTCGTCCGGCAGTCGGGTTTGCTTGAGCAGACTTTCCAGCTGTTGAGCTATATACTTTTTGCCGTTGTATGCCGCAAGTGCTATGGAGATTGTTGCTTGATTTTCCATATTTTACAATGTGCTTTCCCGGATCAGCAGTTTGGGTTTTATCAACAGCCGTTTGGGCGTAAAGACTTCCTCCCGCTCCAGAATAAATTTGATCGCCGCATCTGCCAGCAGACCGTAATCCAGATCCACCGTGCTCAATGCCGGGTAGAGCATCTGCCCCAGCGGCAGATTGTCGCATCCGGAAAGAGCGACCTGTTGGGGTATGGAGATATTGCAGCTCAACAGCGTGCGGTAGACCCCCAAAGCCATTTCGTCATTGCTGAATACGGCATCGAATTGGATATTTTTCCGCATGAATTTCTGCATGACTTCTGCGGCACCCGGGGCGGTAAAGTCGGCGTGGAGGATCATGTTTTCATTGACTTTTATGCGGTATTGCGCAAGTTTCTGCCGGTAGGCCTTTTCCATGGCTTGCGAAAAAAAGTGTTCCTTGCTGCCGTTGAGCAATACGATCTTGCGTCTGCCGGAAGCTAACAGATGTTCCAGCATATCCGAACAACCCGCAAAGTTGTCGAAGTTGAAACTGCTGAAAGTTGCATCAAATTCTTCAATACCCGGATTATCCAGCAAAATCGCTCCGGGGCAAGTCATCAAGAGCGTTTTCAGCTGACCTTCCGGAAAATCGCCGATAATGATGGTGGCATCGGCACGCTGGCGTTTTAATGCTTCCAACAGAATAAGAAAACTCTGATAACTTGCGTCGCTGCTGAACAACACACATTCGCAGTTGTGCTGGATAAGGGTGCGTTGGATAGTGTTCACCAGGCGGCTGTGGAAGATGGATACCGTACTGCCGGAACCGCCTAAAATCAAATGCACCTTCGCCGGATCGGTACTTTTGCGTACTTCCGGCCGCCCCAGTCGGGATACTTTGAAATACCCCAGTTCTTCGGCTTTTGCCAGAATCAGATCACGGGTGGACTGCCGCACCTTGGAGCTTTCCCGCAAGGCACGGCTGACGGTCATGGCGCTGACATTGCACGCAGCGGCTATATCGTTGATTGAAACATTCTTTCTCATATCGGAGAATATAGCACCGCAACTGCAATAAAACAACAAATCAGCAACGAAAAAATCATAATTTTTTGTTTAGCACCCTTGACAAATATTGGCAACTGTATTATAATAGAACAAGAACAAAACTTGAATAATAGAACCAGCATGGGACTTGAACAGTGACTGCTGCCTTTAAGAATGAACAGATATATTGTATGCTGCGGCAAAAGATCGTAAAGGGCGAACTTGCCAACGGAGTGCGTCTGCCGGTGGAAGAAGTGCTTGCCAGAGAGCTGCATGTGGGCAGAGTGACTTTGCGTGCCGCCTTGCAGCGGCTGGAAGCAGAAAAGTTCATCCGGCGGGTGCGTGGCCAGGGTACTTTTGTGATCTATCAAGGGGGAAATACTCCGGCTGATGAGGTGGTTTTCCGCAAAGAAGAGGTGCATATAAAGCATAAACTCCTGCTGCTGGCAAGCAAGGATGTGTTCCGCACTTCCAGTTTGGAGATTTGCTCGGGAGTATTGGCGCAAGCGGCGGAAAAAAATGTGGAAGTCCTGCGGATGGATTACGAATTTTTCCGCAAATGTGTACTGATGGGCAAAGCCGGAGAATTGCTTGAACACGAAGCTATTACCGGTATAATCCTGCCTTTCCACGGCTTTATCGGCAACGAGCCGGAGCTGGATTTTTTCCGATCGTTGAAAATCCCGGTTCTGCTGCCCCTGCCGTGGGATAGCGACATATTTTTGAATGTTTTCAAGACTTTCGATTCCCCCATCCGCCCGGCAATGTACGCTTTGCTGCGCTATTTGAATAAGCAGGGGCACCGGAAAATTGCCTTTATCGGCCCGGATGGCAGCAAAAATCTGCATTTGTTGAGCGAACAGGAATATCGCTTTCTCACTGACCGCAACGCTGATTTGTTTATTGCAGTGCCGCCGGAACCCGAGGCAATAAAAGCGGCGTTGAATGAGTATCTTCAAAGCAATCAGCCCACGGCGATATTCTGTTACGATGCCGTGTACGCTTTTTCGGTGGTGGAAGCATTGAAAGCTCTCGGCTTGAAAATTCCGGAAGATATTACAGTTGTGGAGTTTGCCAACAGCGGCGGAACTGCTTTTAACGACCCGGCTATATTTTCCAGCGATCTCAAGCTCGCCGAACGGGGCAGAAAGGCAGTGGACTATCTGACCGGAAAGCCGGTCAACGAAAAAATCGGATTTGAATTGATAAAAACCAATAGTGTAAAAGCAATAAAATAGTATCGTATAAAGTTTGAAAGGAGTTTTAATGATGAAAAAGATGCAAAAATTCACCCTGATCGAACTGTTGGTAAAAAGATCACATCTTTGCTGTGATCGTGTTTATGGCAAAGAAGAAGGTCTTTCACCTGCCCATGGGCAGGTGAAGCTGTACAGCTTCACCTTAATAGAACTTCTCGTAGTAATCGCTATCATCGCCATTCTGGCAGCAATGCTCCTGCCCGCACTTTCAGCAGCACGGGAGCGGGCAAAAACCGCCAGCTGTTCAGCCAACCTGAAACAGCTGGGTATAGCTTTGCTGTTGTACGCTGACAGTTACGACGGTCATGTGGAAGGCGTAAGTTATGCTGCTAAATACGAAGGTGATGTAAAAAACGGCAATGGCTGGAATTACAACCTCAATGAATTTATCAACGATAAAAAGGTTTTCTTATGTCCCAGTGACAGCGTTGGGCGTGATGATAAAAATAATGCTCCAACTTGCTCTTACGGTGTAGTAGTTATCTATTACATCGGTGCCGGTAAGCCCGGCAAACTGGTGATCCATCGGATCCACGACCCGGCAGGGTTGATTTATGCCATTGACTATTTCCATCCATGGAACGGCTTCAACCGGAGTTCAAATCATTTTGTGGCTTCTGCTACTTACAGAAATACTGACCGCAAATATATGTTTGCTCCTCACAGTGGCGAAACCGGCAGCAATGTACTCTTTTGGGATGGTCATGTAGAGTATGTCGTTTACCCCGGCAACCCCAAGATGTGGCCGGATAACCGCACATCTGCAGAAGTGTTTCTTTGATAATTTAAGTTTTGATACAGAAAGGTATTTCATTTATGAAAAAGTTTTTTGTTTTGGGTTTGCTGGCGTTGTCGGCAACGGTATTCGGGGCTGAAAATCTCATCAAGAATGGTGATTTTTCTCAAGTAACTGCCGATGGAAAACCGGCAAACTGGACAGTTTGGCCCGCAAAAATGGCTGCCGGAGTCAAGGTGGAAATTGATAAAAACACCGGTCACAACGACGATCAGAGTGTGGCGATAACCAACCCCGCCAAAAAATATTACACCCGTATCGACCAGCTGAATATACCGGTAAAACCCAACACTAAATACATGATCAGAGCCTATATCAAAGGCATGAATCTTGAACACAGCAAAAAGTGCGGCAGTGCCCGT
The DNA here is from genome assembly GCA_045585955.1 of Victivallaceae bacterium. Classification (GTDB taxonomy): domain Bacteria; phylum Verrucomicrobiota; class Lentisphaeria; order Victivallales; family Victivallaceae; genus SIG78. Next base: position 3,883 of record JAZMZK010000002.1, on the reverse strand, counting down.
ATTTTTGTAGGTGCCGACGGCATTGTCAACAAAACCATTGCCATTGCGGGCCCCGGCATTGAACGCACCAAAATGAAAGCGGTGGATCCCTGGAGCTTTGACTGGACGGAATTCAAAACCACATTCAACAGCCGCAAAAATACCAAAGTCGGTCTGACTATTTATTTGCACTTCACTCAAGGTACGATCTGGGTGGATGATGTGGAACTTGTTGAGGTCAAGTAACTTTTATGAATAGAAAAATACTTTTGCTGTTGGCTTTTGCCGGAACCTGCACTTGCCTTACCGGCGGAAATATCCTGAAAAACGGCGATTTGATCGAAAAAGATGCCTCCGGTTTTGCTGCCGGTTGGGAGATATATCCCAAAAAATTGTCGCCCCAAGTCAAAATTCAGCTCGATAACACCAACAGCAAAAGCGGCGGCCAGTCGGTGGTGATAACTCACACCGGCGAAAACCACTACACCCGTATCCAGCAGTTGGATGTGCCATGCAAACCCGGCACTAAATATGTGGCCCGTTTCTGGGCAAAAGGTCAGAATATCAGCACCACCAAAAAAGGCGGGGCACGCATGTTTATCGGCCCGGAGGGCAAACTCAACCGCCCCATGATCCAGTTTGGTCCGGGGCTGGAGCAAGCCCGGAAAAACATTCCTTCGCCATGGAGTTTCGGCTGGACTTTGTATGAAAGCAATGTGTTTTCCAGCGGCGGAAACAGCAAGCTGGGCGTAACGCTCTACTTCCGCCACGCCGCCGGAACCATCTGGTTCGACGATATTGAGATCGTGGAATTTACCGCCAACGAAAAACTCAACCGGGAAGCCGACCGGGCAAGAAAACTTATCCGGCAGGATATAAAACACATTGAAAAAATCGCTCCGGAGCTGAAAAACGATCTGGCAAAAATTTCTGCTGCGACTGATAAATTTACCCCCACTGTGCGGGATCCCCGGCAGGGTATGCCCTTTTTTGCCCCCCAGCGGGAGTTGGGCAGAGTTTTCAGCAAGGCTTTGCAGAAAAAATTCAATACCAGTGAAGTCATAGTTTCGCCGGTTGCTGACCCTTTGAAGCAGCAGTCGGCTTATGTGATGCCGGAAAAATCCGCTCCGAAAGTTGTTGTGCTGGAAGGTTTGAAAAACGAAGTGGAAGCCTTTGCTTTGAATATCACCAACCCCACGGCGGCAAGCAAACTTGTCAAGATCAAAGTGCCCGAAAATCTGGAAATAACCGCTTATATGGTAACGCATGTGGAAACTGACCGGCGAACCATGGTGGACGATGCCCTGCTGCCTTTGAAGTTTGATAATAACCATGTTTGTTCCATAAAAATCCCCGGCGGCATGACCCGGCAAATCTACTTTAAGACCCAGCTGAAATTTGCCAAATCCGGTGTGATCACCATTGACAGAAACAATATCAAACTCGAGTGCCGCCCCAAAGTGACGCTTTATCCTCAAGAACAGCAGGCAATGACGGTCTTTTCTTACGCTTACCCCTACCGTTTCGGCTTTGAACATAAGCTGGAGGAGGCCCGGAAACTCCGCTTTGATATGCACAACAACGGTGCCATGCCGTATCAGTTCTGCTCGCCGCTGCCTTATTTTAACGAAAAAGGCAAATTCATCGGCTCCAAGATGAACTGGGGCAAGCTGGATGTTATATTGTCGATGACGCCCCAACCCCACCGGCTGGTCTTTTCCATGCCCATACACAGTATTGCCCATGTGACCGAGTCGCTGGGAACCGATAAGGGCAAACCCATAGCCTTGTTTTCGCCGGAGTGGGAACGGCGTTTGTCCATCTGGCTGCGGAATTTGACTGCCGGATTGGCAAAGCGGGGCATTACTTACAAAGATTTTGCTCTGGCATTGATCGACGAACCTCAGGACAGCCGCATTGAATATATGAAAAAAGCGGCAAAGGTTATTAAGAAAATCGACAAAAATCTGCGGATCTACAACAACTTCAACCACGGTATTTCGGTAAAGAATATTCCGGACTTTTTGAACGCTGTGGATATTGTGGCTCCGGAAATAGCGGAAATGACTCCGGAAAAAATGAAAATGCTCAAAGATTCCGGCAAAGAGATTTGGGCATACCATGTGCAGAACCGCAACTATCCGGCGGATAAAATGCGGGACAACTTTGCCTTTTTCCGCAAAGAAGATGTCAAAGGCTTTTCCTACTGGTGCTTCTACGACAGTTCCCCCCGCTGGATGCCTACCGGCGGGCAGAGTTACGCTATTTTCTACGATGATGCCGCCGGAGCGTGGCACCCCTCCAAGCGTGCCGAAGGCATCCGGGAAGGTGTGGAGCTGTACGAACTTTTGACCTTGCTCAAAAGCGAGAACCCCGACGCATACAAGAGTTTGTGCGGCAAAATCGGCAAACTCTCCGGAAACGAACTGCGCAAAGAAGCACTTAAACATATAAAATAAAGATGAATATTGTTGTAAAAGAAAAATCCGGTAAAGCTATTCAGCAAGCGATTGATGAAGTCTTTACCCATGGAGGCGGAGTGGTTGCTCTGGAAAGCGGAATTTACCCCTCCGGCACCCTTTATTTGAAAAGCAATGTGGAACTGCATGTGCCTGCCGGTGCGGTCATTCAGGGCTATGCTGACTGCAATTTGTACGATGACTTTTATCACCCCGATTATCCGGTAACTCCGGAAAACTGCCGCAAAGCCTTGCTGGTAGCCTGCGAAGCCGAAAATATCGCCCTGACCGGTAATGGCGAGCTCAATGGGCAGGGGCCGCTCTTTTACGACCGCAATGTGCCGGAAGGCAGCTTTTACCGCCGTCCGGCTACGCCCCGGCCACGGTTGATCCAGTTTTTCGGCTGTAAAAATGTTACGGTGGAAGGTATCAGCCTTATTGATTCAGCCGGGTGGAGTATGTGGATGTGCAACTGCCGGAATGTGCATGTATCAAAGATCCGCATCGAAGGCGATCAGCGTATGATGAACAACGATGGTTTTGATATAGACTGCTGCTGCAATGTAACGGTCAGCGACAGCTTTTTCAAAACCGGCGATGATTGTCTGGTGCTGCGAGCCATCCGCCGGAACAGCAGTGATGAGTTCGTTTGCGAAAATGTTACCGTATGTAACTCGATACTCAACAGTCCCTGTCAGGGCATAAGGATCGGCTGTCCCAGCGACGATACCATCCGCCACTGCCGTTTCAGCAATATTACCTTTAACGGCAGAGGTACGGCGATCTTGAGCCAGCACCCGGAACGCTATCTGCGGAAAAACTGCACCGGTTACGCCAGCATCAGCGATATATCTTTTGATAATTTTGATATTACGGCTAATGGTTTTGCAGTCTATCTGCACTGCACCGAAGGTATCAATATAAGAGGAATAAACCGTTTGAGTTTCAATAACTTCCGCATAAACTCCCGGCAGGCGGTTTTAGTGCAGGGCCATGCGGGGGCGGTTTTCAGCGATATATCTTTCAACAACATTACCGGAACTGTGGCTGATGAAACGCCTTTAGTCTGCCGTTATGTAAAAAATCTGAAGCTTGATAATGTGGATCTATCCGGCTGCACCGGAGAAATCAAACCCGCAGTCGAACCCATGGGCAATTCGTGGGAAACTTTTGAGCTGTAAATAACAAGCGTGCAAACTGTTTGTTTTTTGCTCTGTTTCCAATAAGGGTCGGTACTTGAGGAGGGGGAAAAGACCTTTTCAGGAAAGGTCCTTTTCCCCCTCCTCAAACTCCACCCCTTTTTTCCAAACCTTTTCCCGGCATTTATCTATTTGCTCTGCAAATAGATAAATGCCATTCAAGTTTTAAAAAAGTTCCAATACAAAAGTTAATCATAAAGATTTTTACTGACCTACCCGTATTGGGAACAGAGCTTTGTTTTTTGC
>JAZMZK010000001.1:0-10152 GCA_045585955.1 Victivallaceae bacterium | reverse complement strand
GATTAACAGTAAAGATGTTGAATAAAATCTTTTCAAAACTTAAAGGGCATTTATCTATTTGTGCAACAAATAGATAAATGCCAATAAAAGGTTTTCCACCTTCGCCAAGGCTACGGCGGACAAGGGAAAAGGGTGATGGGGGTACGGGGGAAGAGGAAAAGAACCTTTCCTGAAAAGGTTTTTTCCTCTTCCCCCGCAACACGCACTCCTTATTTTTCCCACGCGGTGTTGCCCAGCAGACCTTCGTTGAAGAATACCGGTTTACAGCCGCCGACTTCGATCATACAGCGGGCAGCTTCTTCGATTCTCTGCATGTGGTCGGGCAGATAGTTGGGGTAGTAGGGGAAGGTGTACTGTTCGTGGCTGGCAAAGTTCAATACTTCGGTACCGACTTTGGCTGTGCCATCGAGCATACTCTGCACCCGACCAGGCACATCGGCAAGGGGTACAAGGTTGCAGCAGCAGCCGCCCAGTTTGCCGCAAGCGCCAAAGAAGAAGATCTTCAAACCGGGATCAAAGTATACGCCGTGTTTTTTGATATAATTGCTTTCGTCGGCAAAGCCGTAGTGCATGTTGAGTGCATCGGTGTTGCACGCTTTATCGGCTCCGGAAGCACTCCGTGCCTGCACTGCGGTCATATTGCCGCCCTTCTGACGGTCGGCGAGGCTGGGACCGCCCATAACTCTGGCACGCATATTCGTTGAATAGCATTTGGTGCCACGCTTGATCATTTCTTCTGCCACCACCGGATGGATATTTGCCCAGTGGATAACTACGGGCGGTATGTAGCACTCTTCACCGGCAAAGCGGTTGATTTCGCCCTGAACAAGATCCCAATCCCGGCCGAACTCTTCGGCAGTAGCTTCCAGATAAGGCCGGTCAGGGAATTCGCCGTAGCTGTGGAAGGAAAATTTCAGCCAGTTGGAGTTGTCCTGAAATTCACTTTTCCAGATATCCGGCATGTCTTTAAGCTCAAAATCGTGGTGATCGTTGTGATAAAAGATGTTGAGCGTAACTTTCAAGCCGTATTTATCGTTGATATTTTTCAAGCCTTTCAAATAAAAGTGGTCAAAGGCACTTTTGGGGCGTTCTTTTGCCAGATCGGTAAAGAGAAAGCTGTGGTCGTCAATGTAGCAGTTGCAGCGTTTGAAGGATTTTTTGTCCCACACCAGAGTCAATTCCTGCGAATAAGTGCCGTAAGGCGTGGTGGTGACCGCCTTGACCTGATTGATTTTTTCGGTCAAATCCACTTCGGCTTCAAATCTCTGACCATCCATATCGGCTTTTACGCCGTTGACATACACCGGATACCCGGAACTGGATACACCTTGAATGGTTACAGTAAGAGCTTTTTCAGTTTCGGTACCGTGGTTGTGATTAAGCACAGCACCCTGACGGAAATTAGTGATTTCGATCATTTTTTTCTCCTGTTATTTTTTTCAATCTTCCCACGCTGTATTACCCATCAAGCCTTCGCTGAAAAAGACCGGTTTGCAGCCGCCGACTTCCAGCGTACAGCGGGCAGCTTCTTCAATACGCTGCATGTGATCGGGCAGATAATTTGCGTAGTAGGGGAATGTATATTGCTCATGGCTGCCAATATTTACAATGTTGCAGCCTGATTCTTTGGCACCATCGACCATACTCCGGCAACGCACTGGTATATCTTTCAACGGCACCAGATTGCAGCAGCAGCCACCCAGTTTGCCGGGACGCCCAAAGAAAAACAAACCTAATCCGGCATCGTAATAAAGTCCGTGTTTTTGGAGGTAGGAAGCTTCATCAGCAAAACCGTAATGCATCTGCAATGCATCGCTATTGCAGCTTTTGTCTGCTCCGGAAGCACTCCGTGCCTGCACTGCGGTCATATTGCCGCCCTTTTGACGGTCAGCCAGGCTCGGGCCGCCCATAACTCTGGCACGCATAGAATGGGTGTAGCAGCGGCAGCCTCTGGCAATATACTCCTGTGCCGCTACCGGGTGGATGTTCGCCCAATGGATGACTACCGGTGGAATGTAACACTCTTCCCCGGCAAAGCGGTAAATATTGCTTTGCACCAGATCCCAATCCCGGGCAAACTCTTCCCGGGTGGTTTCCAGATAAGGCCGGTCAGGAAATTCGCTGTAACTGTGGAACGAAAATTTCATCCAGTCGGAGTTGTCAATAAATTCGCTCTTCCAGATATCCGGCATATCCTTTAGCTCAAAATCAAAGTGATCGTTGTGGTAAAACAAATTGAGCGTAACTTTAAGACCGTATTTGTCGTGGATATTTTTCAAGCCTTTCAAATAGAAGTGATCAAAAGCTTTTTTGGGGCGTTCTTTGGCAAGATCGGTAAAGAAAAAGCTGTGGTCGTCGATGTAACAGTTGCATCGCAAAAAGGATTTTTTATCCCATACCAGAGTCAATTCCTGCGAATATGTGCCGTAGGGCGTGGTGGTGCTGGCACAAACGGTATTGATTTTTTGAGTCAAATCAATATCGACTGAAAAGTTCTGTCCGTCCATTTCGGCTTTTATGCCGTTTACATAAGCCGGATATCCGGAACGGGATACACCCTGAATCGTAACGGTAAGAGCTTTTTCTGTTTCAACACCGTGGTTGTGATTAAGCACTGCGCCCTGACGGAAATTAGTTATTTCTATCATATCAGACAGCCTTTCAGTTAAAAGTTTCCATATTGCATAAAAGATAATTGCATAATACAAAATTTGCAATATATTAAAATAATATAATCAGGTAAAAAACTAATATAAAAAGGTCAAATCGTGAAAAATATCTGGCGTACCGAAAACGCTTACGAAACTTACTATATCAATACCGCTCCCTATAATATGGAGTGTCAGCAGATCCGGGTTCAGGCATTTTGCCACTCTTTTTTGCAGCCCCAGTGGCAGAGTTTGCACCAAAGCCGCCCTTACATACTTATATCGTTCATTCTTTCCGGCAGCGATGCTTACTCTACCGGCGAGTTGGGGCATATCCGGCGCTCTCCGAGATATTTCCACATATCAGATTTGAACTTTTTATCCGAGGATTACCGGCGCAGTGCCACGGAAACTTTGGAACGCTATTTTATATTGCTGGAAAATACCGCTTTGCTGCAAAATTTGCTTAAATTATTTTTTCCCACAGGCAATTATGGTTTTTATGCCGCTGATGCCTCCCGGTTGAGAAAATGTTTTGAAGATATTTGTGCTTTGCTTAAAAAACGCACTCCCGATGATGTCATGTTAAGTGCTATGGCATTTTGTTTGTTGCAGGAAGCAAGTTTTCAGCAGCCCAAGAGTTCGGAACCGCTGGCTTTAAGTCAGGCTCTGCTTTATGTGGAAAACCATTTTTGCGAACGGGAGCTTGACCGGGAACGCATTGCCGCTGCTGCGGGGGTGAGTATATCGACATTACAGCGTTTATTTAAAAAGTATAAACATTGCCCCGCAGCTGAATATATAACCAGTTTGCGTATGCAGAAAGCCTGCCACCTTTTGGAATACTCCCGGGAAAGCATCGGCTCCATCGCCGAAAAATGCGGTTACAGTTACAGCTACTATTTTGCCCGGGAATTCCGGAAAAGTTTTGGCTGCACGCCTAAAGAGTACCGTAAAAAGAACGGTAAATGATTATTTTTCCAGCGTAAAAGTCACCGGGCCGTCGTTTTCCAAGGTTACAAGCATCTCTGCTCCAAACTCGCCGGTACCCACATTTACTCCGAAGGCTTTTACTTCTTCAATAAACTGCTCGTAAAGCGGAATCGCCAAATCGGGCTTGGCGGCGGCATCAAATCCGGGGCGGCGGCCGTGGACTGTATCGCCGTACAAGGTGAATTGTGATACGATGAGCATTGCACCATTCACATCCAAAAGCGAACGGTTCATCTTGCCGTTTTCGTCTTCAAAGATCCGCAGTTTCACCGCCCGGTCAGCCAGATATTTTACGGTTTCGGGCGTGTCGGTGTGGGTAAAACCCACCAGTGTCATCAAGCCTTTGCCGATTTCGCCGACTGTTTTATCATCAACTTTAACGCTGGCACTGCGTACCCGCTGTACTATCAATTTCATAAATCAAAACTCTCTATTTGCCGCTGCGGCGCTTTCGGTTGGTGCCCATGATGGTGCGGATGATCCGGTCACGGCCGGTGCTGATCCTTGCTTCACCGGATGACCCCAGCCGCAAGGTGAGATTTTCCGGCGAATGGGTTATTTTTATAAACACCGGATAATACATCCTGCCCGCCCGTTCCTGCGGCAATTCACTGATATACATAACTTCGCCGCCAAAGTAACCGTATTCGTAAATACTGTACTGGCTGGAAGCAATGCGTACACTCTGATTTTCTTCGATCTTGAAAATTTCCACTTCGTCGATGTAAGCAACGAACTTTCTGCCGTTACCGGCGGCGTACTGGATAACCGACATACCCGGCTCCACATAGGTACCGATCTTGGTGGGAATGTAGGCGATCTGACCATCTTCGGGGGCAACAAAGCGGTATTCGCTCATCTTTTCGTTAAGAGAAATAAGCTCTTTGCGTTTATTTTCGATACGGATCTTCAGCAGCTCGATCCCCGCCTCCGCTTGAGCAATGATCTTGTTGGCAAGACCGCTGGAAAGTGTGGCGTAGTCGTTCTGGAGTTTTTCCAACTCCATTTTGTTGCGGGTAACTTCCATTTCGTGCCGGTTGTAGTCCAGTTCGGCAACTACGCCCCGCTTACGCAACGCTTTGTAGGCGTTGAGTTCTGCCTGACTGGTGGCAAGCCGCAGACGGCTTTCTTCCAATGCGATCTTGGTATGGCGGTATTCGGCGGGCAGGGGGTTATGCTTCAACAATTCAAGTTCGGCAAGCTTTACGCTCAACTCGGCTTCCAGCTCCCGGATGGAGCTGCTTACATTTTCAATGGCATCCCGGAGATCGCTGGAATCCAGTTCCAGCATCACCACGCCTTTTTTGACTTGATCGCCATCCCGGAAATGTATCTTGGCTATACGGCTTTTTACCGAGGATTTCATATCGTAATTCCGCAATCCTTCTACGGTGCCGCGGCCGATGGATTCGTCGTTCATGGAAAAGATGAATGTTCCGGCAATCACTGCCAGCATTACGATCACCAGCGAGATAACCAGACGGCGAATGATCACCAGCTGTTTGCGGAAGTTGAGCTGACCGCCCAGCGGGACAAGTATGTTCATTTCAGCACCGCCTTTCCGGACTCATCGATTAGTGTATCGGCGGCACCTTCCAGAGCCGTTTTCTGCTGGATGGTGTAGAGGTCGTGATAAACTCCATTGCCCTGCATAAGTTCATCGTGTGTGCCCATTTCTTCGATTTTGCCGGATTTGAGTACCACGATGGTATCGGCGTTTTTGATAGTCGAAAGCCGGTGGGCGATGATGATGGTGGTTCTGCCTTCCATAAGGTTATCCAACGCCTGCTGTACTAAATATTCGGAAACCGTATCCAATGCACTGGTAGCTTCGTCCAGAATCAATATCGAAGGATTTTTCAAGATGGCCCGGGCAATGGCGATCCGCTGTTTCTGCCCGCCGGAGAGGCTGGCGCCGTTTTCGCCGATAACTGTTTTGTAACCATGGGGCAGCATGTTGACAAACTCTTCCACATTCGCCATTCTGGCAGCGGCGTAAATTTCTTCGTTGGTAGCATCTTTTTTAGCGTAGGCAATGTTTTCTTTGATAGTACCGCTGAAGAGGAACGGCTCCTGCAATACCACTGCTACATTGTTGCGGAAAGAGTCTTTGGCATATTTGCGTATATCAATGCCGTCAATGAGGATACGCCCGCTGGTGACATCGTAAAAACGCAATATCAAGTTGCCCAGCGTGGTTTTTCCGCAGCCGGAGGGCCCTACCAGAGCCACCTTTTTACCCGGTTCGATAGTCAGATCAAGCTCCTTGATGACCGGCTGTTCATCGTATTTGAATGTTACATTATCAAAAACAATTTTGCCATCCAGCTTTTCCGGCTTGATGGGATCGGATACATCCTGGATCTCCGGAATGATCCGCATAAGTTTGGCGATCCGTTCCGCCCCGGCAAGCCCCTGTGAAATAGTCATGGAAAGTGTTGCAAAAATACTTATGGGCCCCAGCAATGTGCCCACATAACTGTAAAATGCCACAAACTCCCCGATGGTCATGACCTGCTGTTGAACAAATCTGATACCCACACCGATCACCAGCAAATATGTGCATATACTCAACATATCCGCCACGGAACCGCAAATATTGCCCAACAGATTCAGCCTTACCCCCAGCGGCAGAGTCGGCCGCAGGCAGTTGAAAAATCCCATGCACTCATTGCGTTCCTGACCGAAAGACTTAACTACTTTGATACCGTTGATGGTTTCGGCAAGGTTGGCGGAGATTTCCGACATCTTTTCCTGAAAAGCCTTGCTGGTTATCTTGAGCTTTTTGCGGAAATAGGCAAAGTTTATAAAGTGCAGCGGTGCGATAGCCAGCACCATCAAACCCAACTGCCAGTTGAGGAACAAAAGCAATATACTTATCAGAAGCAGCATAACGATCTGGTCTGCCATGCTGACGATGGAACTGACAAACTGCTGCAGCAAGCCCACATCGCTGATAACATTAGATACCAGCTTGCCGGTACGGTATTCTTCATAAAAACGCAGCGAAAGGCTCTGCAAATGGCGGAAAAGTTTGAATCGTACATCCACCATCACCCGGTAGACCATGTAAGAACCCAGCACACCTGCAATGTAACGGACAACGCAACGCACCGAATATGTTGTCAGCATTGCTCCGCACAAAATAAAGAACAATCCGTAGTCGGCAGTGGGCAGTACCCGGTCGATAGCTATTTTAAGCATCCACGGCAAGGTAAGAGCCAAACCCGTGAAGATGATGTTGGAAACTGCTGCGAAAAATATCAGCCCGTGGTAGGGCTTCAGAAAGCTTCTGAGATTGAAATCCGCCATTTGATTTTTCACCGAATTATCAATTTTTATTACTTGCGGCGTTGCCGCATAATCGATTTTCAGTAATTTAAAATAACTTCAAAAAAGGTTATTGCAACTATGGAAGCAACTTTTTTCAATTTTTTTTGAAAAATAATTAGTGACCCAAAGTTTGTGAACCTGAAGTTTTGAATTATATCATCTGTGATTGTAAATATATCACACAAGTTATGATTGGTCAAAAACGGCAAAAGCACAGCAAGCCTCCGGAGTATACAGCATGAGGCAAGGCACAAGATTGCCCGCGATGTGCCACCGTAGTTTGACTTTTCGCAAAATTCAGGACAATAACAAAAACAGTTATATTACTTGACCGGTTTGCGATCCATGTAATCAATACCTTCACGGAAAATCAAGGTGTTATTGGCTATGGCATTGAGTGAATCTCTGCTTACAGTTTCGGCATGACCATCCATGTAATTCATGTTGACAGCATTGCCGTTATATTTCAACTGGGTCGTGTCTGACATGGTAAAAGAAACATCTCCGCCGTGGCGATAGGCTGATCCTTGGTAGCTGTAGCTATTTATATATGCAACCTGGGTGTTGGATGTATCGGCAAAAAAATCAAGCTCATAAGCTATGACGACTCGATTGGGATGGAGTGTGCATATCCAGCCATAACCGCCATCCGCCAGAACTTTTATCAAATGGGCGAACTTGCCATGAAAAAACTTTTCAATATGATGCGGGGCTGCAAGGAAACTGCCGAATACATCAAGCCGGAACTTATCGTACGGGCAAGTACAAAGCTTTGAACAATAAAAAAAGCAGCGGATCAAACGAAACGCTGCTTTTTGCTATCTTGTGCTCAAAATTAATTAGCTTCCGGCGGGTCTTTATCAACGATCACTTCTTTGCCGTTGAGGTAGGTTATGCCGTTGCAGAACCATGCCCAACGGTTAGCAGCAATATATTTGCGGTTTTGTACGGTTTCGGCATGACCATCGTAAAAGACCACATTGGCACCGGTGCCGCCGGGGTATTCGATCACTTTGCCATCGGCACTGTCGTTGGGGGTGGTATCGCCGCCATGACGCCATCCCATGTGCGTTGCATAACTGGTACCCGGGGATACTTTAGTACTGGTGTCAGCAAATACATGTGCTACACTTGGCTCCAGCAATGCACTTTCCAAACGGGGGCGGAACTTGCCGCTCAAACGCTTGCCGACCTTATTGCTGGCATAGCCGAAGCCGACGTTGTTATGGCCGTAGTGCGTATAGCTGAAGCGTTTCTTTTCGCCAACTGTTGCCGCTTGCAGACCGGCACTTTCGGAGGGACAGAAAAATACGGCAAATTTGTGTTTGGTTTCTTCGCTGGCGTATTGTCTATTGGTAGTTTCCGTACTCACATAAGATACCAACTGGTTTGCCCAGAAGCTATTGGCTGTATCTGTTAATGTAGTACTGAGGATCCAGCCCTCGTTGGAAGCTGCATAACTTATAGTACCGAAACCCATTTGTTTCATGTTAGCCAGACAGGCGGAAGTTTTGGCAGCGGCCCGGGCTGCGGAAAGTGCAGGCAAAAGCATTGCTGCCAATATGGCAATGATGGCGATAACTACAAGAAGTTCGATTAAAGTAAACTTCCGCTTGCAAGCGGGTGCATTACAGGGTAATGCACCAAAGGAACACTCGTGGCTTGAAAATTTTTTCATACTATGCAACTTTCTTTGTTATAGATAATAATTTTGCTATCTTACAGTATAACATATTTTTTACTGTATGTCAAGTCTTCCGACACGATTTTTCTTAAAAAAGTGGAAGCTGCTGCACGATTTGCAGTGCAGCAGCTTACTTGATAAATAATTGCGGATCAATTATTTTTTACTTGACCGGTTTGCGATCCATGTAATCAATACCTTCACGGAAAATCAAAGTGTTATTAGCTATAGAATCAATCAGGGATCTGCTTACAGTTTCGGCATGACCATCCATGTAATTCATGTTGACCGCATTGCCGTTATATTTTAACTGGGTCGTACTTGACATGGTAAAAGATACATCTCCGCCGTGGCGATAGGCTAACCCTTTGTAGCTGTAGGAGTTTATATCAGGTAGATTTGTGTTGGAGGTGTCCGCAACAAATATCGCCCGGGAGGCATCAGCCAATTCGCTTGTATTACGGGCTTGCCGCTTGTTTTTATCCTTGTCCTTTGATGGAGTCCGCCAAGTGCATTCGTAACCGAACCCAAAAGAGTTGTGAGCAAAGTGAGTGTATCTGAACCCCTCGGTGGTGGTATCGCCGAAGGGAGTTGATTCCATAGGACAGGAATACACCGCATAGAGCTTTTCATTTTTTTTACTGGAATACCCCTGAACGGTTTCTTCAGGATACATCACAGCGTAAAGAGCTCTGTACCAAGTTTTTCCCGATGACCCGTCGAGCGTGGATGATACGACCCATCCTTCGTTGGCATCAGCATAAGCTATTGCCCCGAAAGCGATCTGTTTAAGGTTGGCTAAACAGCCGGAGGTCTTGGCCGACATCCGGGCTGACGAAAGTGCGGGCAAAAGCATTGCCGCCAAAATTGCAATGATGGCGATAACTACAAGGAGTTCGATCAAAGTAAAACGCCGCTTGCAAGCGGGTGCATTACCCTGTAATGCACCAAAGGAACACTCGCTGCTTGAAAATTTTTTCATACTATGCAACTTTCTTTGTTATAGATAATAATTTTGTTACCTTACAGTATACCATATTTTTTGTTACATGTCAAGTCTTTCGGAAAAATTTTTTTATAATAATAGCTCTGTTCCCAACACCGGTTGATAAACAGAACAGATGTTGAAGCATTTTTTTTGCTCAATAGGGGGGCAAAACTCAAAATTTTGCAACACTCCCGTATTATATTGTTTAAGCTCAAATTTCACCACAGAACGAGTTGTGATTGGCTGAACAAAAGCTTAATAAACCCTCATTCTGCTTTTTGCTCAAAACAAATCTTTGAGCAATGCAAAAAGCAAGTGATGTGCGGCACACTTTTACCGGCAGCAATATCGTATCCGCCGCACAATGATGTGACCCCAAAAAATTGGACGGATTAATTACATGGAATGGGCTCGGAATTCAACCGGGCTCATCCCGTTTAGCCTTAAAGATACTCTTCCATTGTTGAAATAGCAAATATATTCTTCAAGTTTTTGTTGGAAATCTT